>CAZDGO010000033.1:0-12409 GCA_964504825.1 uncultured Gaiellales bacterium | reverse complement strand
GCCGCCATGGTCGCCTCCAGCCGGCGCAGCAGAGGCCGGCGGGTGACGGTCCGCAGCTCGTCAAGGCGGCGCACGTTGTCCGCGAGCAGCTCTCGGTGGAGCGCCTCGAAGGCCTGGTCGCGCTGGGTGACATCAGGGAATCCCGGCTCGTCAGACATGCCGTGCAAGGACATCTCGGCCAGGCGTTGGCGCTGGGTATCCGAGAACGTGATCCTGCTGTCGACTCCGTGGTCATGCATCAGACGAACACCGTCTCCTCGAATTTCTCGATCTTCCACGCGGGTATGCGGCAGCGCGGACACGGCTTCTCGAACTGCTTGTTGCGCAGATGGCGGGCCACGCGGCCCGTGCGCGAGTTGCGCACGCGCGCCGTCTGACCGCAATGCGTATGGATCTCCATCATCCCGCCCTTGAGCTTGATGGAGCGCACGCCGTGCAAAAGTCCCGTCTTTGACGGCCAGAGCTTGATCTTCTCTATGAGCGCGTAGGGCTCGCTATGCCTGCGGACGGTGCGTTTCGTTGCGGCTCCTCTCGTCGCAACGGCTGCGCGTGAGTGGAGGAGAGTCCGGGAGTTCAACCCGGCTACGGAGATTTAGAGTCTCCGCGGTCATGCCGACCAACCCTCCGCGCTGACCCACGGCCGGGTCTCTGCCCGTGCCGTGGGATGGGACCGAGGCTCTCACGAGCCTCGGTCCCGAGCCTGTGTGTGTGGCTGTGCTCTAGCCGGCAGCCGCCTCCACCGCCGCCTCTACCATAGCCAGGAGGTTCTCCGTGGTCGTGGTGGGCGGCACGGAGCAACCGGGAGCGATCATGGCGTAACCGTCGGCCAGAGCCTTCCGCACGTCTGCCTTCACGTCGTCCGGAGTGCCGGAGAACAGCGTGGTCACGGCATCCACCCCGCCGATGAGGGGGATGGGCCGGCCGAAGGTGGCCAGGTCGGCTACCAGCGCCGGAGCGTCCACCGATGGCTCGACAGAGATAGCCGTGGCCCCGGTCTCGGCGATCATCTTGCCGATGGAGTTCACCTTGCCACAGATGTGCATGATCGTGGGCACGCCTTGAGGGAAGTTCTGCAGCTGCTTCTTCTCGTACGGCTGAGCCAGGTTCTGATAGATGGGAGGACTGATGACGTCGATGGAGGCCATCATGTCCTCGATGACGATGACATCGGCGCCGGCTTCGACCAGCGCATGTGCCAGGGCGGTCCCGGCTTTCTCGGCGACTTCAAGCAGCGCGATAAGCGAATCTGGCTTCTTGAAACTCGCCTTCAAGGCATCAGTGATACTTACAAGGTTGGCCACGATGGTGAAGGGACCGATAACGTTCCCCATGATGACCACATCGTCCCCGTGCCACGCCTTGAGCAGCCTGACCGCCTCCAAGAGCTCAGGCACCCGGCCCAACGAGAGGAAATCCTCCGGAAAGACCGGGGAGTCGCCCACGTGGTAGGGGTGGACATCGATGCGGGGCACGCCCTCCCGGCCGGCGTACTTGACCGTGGCGCCCAGAGCTTCCGACTCGACGGTCTGGCAATAGGGCACCCGGACCGCGTCGAAACCGAGCACCGTGTACGCACCGGCGGCCAGCTTGGCCATGGGTTCAGCTTTCATATGCGCCTCGGGCCACTCGGCTCCCGTCACGTCCATCTGGGAGTACGTGGCCGTCTGGTTGGCGCTGAACACGGGTACGCGGTCCACCGGCTCGCCCTTCAGGGCGGCCAGCATACGCTCTCTGGGACTCATGCTCATCTCGTCACTCCTATCTTGGCTCTCAGACGCTCCACTGAGTTTATACGAACGCCCAGCAGTTCGGCTATACGCGCCTTGGCCTCGATCCCCTTGGCGCACCCTGGCACCGAGGTGATGACACCTATGTCGAGGTCTTCGCGGACTTCGCGCATCACGGTCACGTCGGACAGGTCATCGACTCCGACTTTCAATATGTTCGCCACGTAGGCCTTGGCCTCTTGGATCCGCATCTTCTGCGTGAGCTGCATCCGTGCCACCAGATCTCCGGCTGCGCGGATACCGCCCATCCCAGCGGCCACCCCGTGAGCGATCGGCATCCCGAAGGGATCGCCTACACCCACCTATAATCCGTCGACTTTCGCGATCTCCACCATCGCCACGGTAGCCCGGGTGACGCTGTCGATCGGGGGAGTCTCGAACACCGGCGAACCGCCGACGCCCATACCCATGTTCACGTGGATCGGGATCTCCGCGGCCTCCACGCAGGCCTTGACGAAGGTGACGGCGCGGGCGAGGTTCCAGGCCATGGACTTGCTGGTGTTGGTGTTGACAACCGGACCGAAGATGTCGGCGCCGGCCTTCTCGGCCAGCTTCACCTGGTGGTGCGGGTAGAGGCCCGCCAGGCGCGCGCCCTCGTATTCCAACTCACCGTGGATGCCCAACACGAACTCGCCCGCCATGCCCACCTGGATGGCCAGATTGGTGGTCGCCTTGAGTCGCGCCACGGCTTCCAGCGTAGCTTTGAAATCCGCGTCGCCGGCGGCGCCCGTAGTGTCGAAGTTGATCCCGTCGCCGCCGACCTCCGCGAGCTTGCCGGCTACGTAGACCATGTCCCGAGTGGCGTGTTCGACGGCCTGCTCTTGAGCCTCACGCGCCTCCTTGATCTTGCCCATAGGCAGGAGATCGCTCGGGTTGCCGAACGGCCCATCGGGAGAGTAGTACGTCCCCAAGTTGGGCATCGCCCCGTAGAAGATAGGAATGATCGTGGCCAGCAGAGCGTTCTCCAGAGTCTGCTGTTCTTGAGCGATCACGGGTTTTACGGGTTTGTACGAGTAGTCGACGTGCCCCAATTCCATGGTGTCGGCGGCGAATGCGCGCTCGTGAACCTGGATGCCCTGGACCCGGCTCAAGGGGATGCCCACGCCACTGTTCCCTTGGTCGCCATCGAGGCGCAAGGTTCCGATATCGTGGGTAAGCACCACTTCGTTGCCGCACGCTACCCCGACCACCCGGGCCGGGTTGGAGAACAGATCGAACAGGTGATCGTATTCGTCGGAAGCAAGCGTGGGGATCTTCCCGCGGTCGGCGGCGTCTTCCGAGCCCCGGACAAAGTCGGCCCTCAGCTCGTCGGCGGTCATCTCGATCACATGGCCGTCGCCCATGCGTGTGCGATATGCAGTCATGCCGGGCTCACCTCCTTAGCTTTGCGCCAGTTCGAGGGCCTTTTGCACGGCTTCCTGGGCGTTCTCGGCGTACGCGTCGGCGCCGATCTTGTCGGCCCAATACTGGGTGACAACCGCACCGCCCACCATGGTCTTCACCTGGTCGCGGATGCCCGCTTCTTTGAGCATCTTCTCGAGTTTCTTCTGGCCCACCATGGTGGTGGTCATGAGCGCCGAGCTGCCCACGATGGTGGCGTTCACCTCTTTGGCCTTCTCCACGTAGCTCGTAAGCGGCACGTCGCGACCGAGATCGTGCACCTCAAAACCGTAGACCCGCAAGAGGGTCGCCACGATGCCTTTGCCGATGTCGTGCACGTCGCCTTCGATGGTGCCAAGAACGACCACGCCGGCCTTCTTCTCCTTCTGCTCGGCGGGCAGATGAGCTTCGAGGATAGCGACGGCCGCCACCATGGCTTCTGAAGCGAGGATCACCTCGGGCAGGAACATGGTGCCCCGCTCGAAGAGATCGCCCACCTCGCGCATGCCTGGGGTGAAGCCTTCGCTTATCACCCGCACCGGGTCGAGGCCCAGCGCGACGGCCTCTTCGGCCACCGCCTTGGCCCCATCCTCATCGGCGGCGACGACGGCCGCCTTGGCGGCTTCGAGAAGTTCTGTTTCGGTCATGACGTACCTCCGACGTCGAAAGATAGAGAGCGAGAGAGGGCTATCCGGTGAACGCGCTGGTCTGGAAGATGACATACCCAAGGATCATCACGCCCGCACCGACCACGAGCGCCACGTAGGGCAACACGCCCGCCTTCTTGGGCCCGAGCTCGGTCTGCCCTTCGAGAAGCAGATCGCTGAACAGATGATCGGGGAACTTGCCTTTGTCGCGTACATAGTGCCGGAACAGGAAGACGGGCACGATCAGAGCCGCGGCGACCAGGCCGGTAAGGAGCGTGCGCTTGCCCCACACATCCGCGCCGGCGCCCATCGCGAAGACGTTCACGTAGGCAAGAGCGGTGCCCGCGAAGAGGAGGACGGTGGGTGACCTCCACGGTCGTTTCACATCTTTGTTATCGATGCGGTGGATCCAACCCGCGTTCAGGTTCAAGAAGTTGAAGAGGATATAGCACACGTTCGAGACCGCGAGCACGAACACGTAGTTCGACATCAGCAGCAGGATGAGGTTGAAGCCCAGATCGGTCCACATGGCGTGCGTAGGAGCGCCGTGCTTGTTGGTGTGGTCAAGGTACTTGGGAAGCCAGCCGTCGTTCCCACCCTGGTAGAGGGTGCGGGATGACCCCGCCATCGACGTCATGATCGTCATGACCAAAGAGAAGAACAGCAGGATGACCAAGAGCTTGGTGATCACGACACCGGCGTGGACCATCTGGGCCATAGCCAGGCCCAGTCCGGAACCATCGTAAATCCCCGGCGCCAACATGGCCTGCGTGCCCAGCACTCCCTGAAAGACAACCGGGATGAAGCTGAAGGCAACTATGCAGAGCAGACCCGAGTAGAGGATGGCCCGAGACATGTCGCGGCCCGGATTCCTGAACTCGCTCATGTAGCACACGGCGGTCTCGAACCCGTAGGTAGACCAGGCGGCGATGAAGAAGCCGCCCATGATAAGAGTCCACCCAGGGATGTCCCAGGCGCCCGTGATGACGTTGCCCGCACCGTCGAGGGCCAACGGCGTGAACGGCGAGAAATTGGCCGACACCACGTCGCCCGTGATCAGCGGGATGATGACGATGGCGAACAGCGGCACCAGCGTGCCGATGGTCATGGCCGTCTGGATGCGGGCTGTCTGCAGGATGCCGCGGTGCTGGACGGCGAACACCACGAGTAGGATGACCAAGGCAAGGAAAAACGTACCGTTGATGCGGAGGCTGAGATCTTCCTTTAGGAACCCCAGGTTCACCAAAGTGACCGACCAGGTGTTGATCTTGGCGTCCGGAGCGAAGAAGATCGACAGCAAGTAGCCTGCCGCCAACCCGGAACCGATGGAGAGCACCGGGCTCCACGCGATCCAGTTGCACCAGAGCGACATGGGCGCGGTGTACTTGCTGTAGCGAATCCAAGCGGTGGCTCCGTGCACCGCTGTGCCCCCCGTCTTAGAGGGGTGCAGACCCGCGATCTCAGCGTACGTGAACGCTTGGATAAAGCCACATAAAACAGAGACGATCCAGATGATCCACGCGGGTCCACCCACGGTGGCGGAGATGGCCCCCATCGAGAAAAGGACGAGAGCGGGGACACCGGCGGCGACGAAGAACGCCCCCTTCCAGTCGATGTCCCGGCGCATGGCCTCGGTTTCCGCGACGACTGCGTGACCCGTGGTTTCAGTCGGCATGTGATTCCCCCCCAGGAGCCGTAGTGATTCTCAATCCCGGCGGTGATCCCCGCCGAAGACTACTTCAGGTCGAATGGCGCCGCTCAGGTCTGAACGCTTCTGCTCAGGTCTTGACTACCACCACAGGGCAATGGGATTCGTGCAGCACCTGTTGGCTGACCGAGCCGAGCATCATGCTGCTGAATCCGCCGTGACCGCGGTTGCCCATAACGATCAAGCTGCATATACCTCCGACGGAAGACGCCTCGACGATGCCCTCGGCCGGCCGGCGGGTTTCGACGAGCAGCGGCTTGACGTGCACTGTGCCGGTGGTCTGGATCTTCTCGCTGATGCGCCGAGCCGCCTCCTCAACGGTCTTCTCCGCCTCTTCGAACTCCTCCTGCGTCAGTGGCCACATAGCGAAGGCGCCGCGCTCCGCAGGCGCGTCACGCGGCCGAACCACCATACATACGACCAGCTCCGCTTCGTCTCCGCCCGCCGTCATCAGATTCGCCATGTCGCCGGCGAACGCTTCCGCGCCCAACGCAGCCTCCGAGCCGTCGGTCGCTACAAGGATCCTTCTTGGTACCATGTATAGTCCCCTTTCTTCCTTGGCCTCGGCGCGTGCTTCCCCAAAAGCGGACCCCCTCGGCCCACCTGACGGGCACTATACGGTGCTGTCTAGCCAGGGCAAAGAAGTCACCGTTCATCGGCCAGTTTCTGGCCACGAACGGTACCATATGAGGGACCAACGGTACAGGTGACCGTGTCCCAACCTGCATGATACGTAACAGTATCGCCCGTTTTGTTACCGAACATGCACGCAATGGGCCGTTGTCTGCCCATATCTGAGCTGATACAGTCCTTCCACCTACCGATAGCCGAAGGGGAAAGATGGCACGCGAAGAGAAGCGACCTACCTACCCACGTGATCTGGATGCACTTGACCGCCAGATAATCCGGCTGCTGCGCGACGACGGGCGGCGTCCCAACGCCGAGATCGCCCGGGCGATCGGCGTATCCGAACCCACCGTCCGCAAGCGGCTCGACCGGCTTCGCGCGGGTGGGGTTCTGAAGATCATCGGCATCCTCGATCCTCCCGCGACCGGCTTCCCCGTCTACGCAATGATCGGCGTTCGAGCGTTGCCCGGCATGGCCCGGGAGATCGGCCGCCGTCTGGCTGCCATGGATTGTGTCGCGAACGTCACGTACATCACGGGCAGGTGGGACATCTGGATGGAGGCCATGCTGGAGAGCAACATGCGCCTTCACGACTTCCTCGGCGAGGACCTCGTGGCAATCAACGGCATCCTTACTACCGAGACGTTCCTCGTGCTTGCTATCGAGAAATTCAACTACACATGGGATCTACCTGACCCAGAGGGACCGCCGATAGCTGCGCGGGTGGGGTCCCAGACAGCTTCCGAGTCGCCGATGGCACAGCCGGAGGGGAGCGGAGTCGGAAGCTCGCCAAGATCCAAACGCATGGAAGCCGGCCGCGCGATGGACACGCTCGACCGGCAGATCTTGCGGCTGCTCCAAGACGATGGGCGGCGGCCGAACGCCGAGATCGCCCGGGCGCTGAGCGTGTCCGAGCCGACCATCCGCAAACGGCTCGACCGGCTTAGGGAGAGCGGAGTCCTCCACATCATCGGCCTGCTCAATCCGGCCGCCACGGGATTCCTTGTCGATGTCTTCGTGGGGATCACGGTAAAACACGGCTACGTGCGGCACGTGGGACAGCAGATCGCCGCCATGGGCTGCGTCACGTTCGTGGGCTACACGACCGGTCCCTACGATCTCCTGATCGAAGCAGTCTTCCTCGACAACGCCGCTCTGCTCACCTTTCTCAGCGAGTCTGTGGGCGGCGCCGAGGGCGTGATCGCGTCGGAGACCATGCACATCCTGGCCGTGGACAAGTTCAAGTACATGTGGGATCTGCCGGAGAGCGGCGACGTGGGCGCCGGCGGTCGCACTCCGGCCACGGGCGAATGCTGTCTAGACCACTTGACAACCGCTGACTGAATCTGATTTAGTACGAGGCAGTCGTCACATAATGGATATGGGGGTATCCGACGACTCACGACCCGACCGACCTGCGCGGCTGATGCGTCCGGTACGGGTCGATCAATAAGACCCAGGGGGGATTGCGAACGTGTTGACCGGATCACGACCGCATCGGTCTCGTGCCCGAACCGCAGTGAAGGCCCGTCGGCTCGCGCCGGCGCCGCCAGCCTCGTTCCGTGATCTCCCCTCCTCCGCTGGGTTCAACCATGATCAAGGGGGTCGTCTATGAGCTGCTGAGCGGCCGCACAGCCGGGGACCAACACGTCGTTCTCCGTAAAAGAAAGGGGGGAGCAATGGGCACGTCAGAAGTAGACGAGATCATCGCAAAGGCGACCGCCGCCGAAGAGAAAGAGCACAAACACGACCCACGCATCAACTCGATGTACCGCCGCGACGTCATCACCATCTACGTTTTCGTAGTCGCGTTGTGGATTGTGTTGTGGGGTACCTTTTTCTTCGCGGCCAACCCCTACATCGAGGACAATCTTCTGCGGCTAGCACTGATCGTTCTAGGACTCCTAGCCTCAGTTTTCAACACTGTGGGCATGATTCAGAACACCAGACGGCTCAAGCACGAATCCGTTCGCTTCTATTCCCAGGATCTCTATTGGCAGGACCAGAAACGTGCTCAGAAGAGCGCATAGAAGTTCCAACCGACATTTCGAGAGGGGGGAGAATCGATGTCAGAACACGAGGAATGGATCCCATACCAGGACTACAAGGAGCCGAAGCAGAGCATTTTTATGCAGGTCTTCGACGTGCTCTTCATCTTGGTCCTCTGCTACATCTTCCTGCTCGTCCCGATCCTTCTGACGGGAAAGGTGCTGGTGGGGTAGCCATGGGCGAACGCACGTTCCGATCCAACCAAACGAGGCGGGGGAAAGCACGCAGGGGCTTCTGCCTCCTGCTCATGACCATCCTCGGGCTGGCCCTCCTGCTCGGCTGGACAGGACTGGCCCTCGCAGAGGACACCACGAGCAGCACTGAAGTCACGGCTACAGAGGCCGCGGCCGCGGAAGCGCCCAAGCTCGACTACACGTTCACCTGGCCGACCTTCCTACTGGTTGTCGTCCTGGTGGTTGGCTACTACATCTTCATCTTCAGGGTGTCCGAGAAGGAGTTCAAGGGCGTCATCTTCGAGCGCTTCGGACCGAAGCGCTAAGCCGGGGGTCATCGATGAGCAGCGAAAGCATCGTCCAAGTAATCAACTACGTCGCCTGGGTCGTCGGCATAGGCCTTCTGCTGTGGCTCTTGATCGACGCTATCCGGGTCGAGAAGACCTATGACCAAGAGCTTCTCGTGAGCTCGGTCGAGGGAGAGATCGAGAAGGAGATCCTGGGACACGAACAAGCAACCAAACACTGAGGGGGAGTGCGATGACGACAGAGAAGAAGCAGCGCCTGAGCCTCCTCCGAGTGCTCGGGCCCATGCACATCTGGGCTCTCGGCGTGGGCATCGTCCTGGTGGGCGAGTTCATGGGCTGGAACTTCACGGTAGCCAAGGGCGGGGTGTTCGGCGCCCTGGTGGCCTGCTGGTTTGCGGGAATCCTCTATTCGTGCGTGGCCATGATCGACTCCGAGGTGAGCTCGACCGTGGCTTCAGCCGGGGGGCAGTATGCCCAGGCCAAGCACATCATCGGCCCGCTGGCGGCCTTCAACCTGGGCCTGTTCCTGATCTTTGAGTACAGCATGCTCGCCTCCGCCGACGCCATCGTGGTCGGCGCGGTCCTACAGGAAATCCACTCGGCCTTCGATCCTACCGCGTTCGTGGTGCTCACGATTGCCTTCCTGGCGTGGCTCAACTATCGAGGGGTGCACGCGACTCTGACCTTCAACTTCGTGATCACAGCTATCGCGTTCATCACCATCATCTTGCTGCTCTTCGGTAGTGAGTTCTGGAGCCCCGGCAAGATTCTCAAGACCACGGAGTTCTTCGCCGATCCGGGCGGCGGTGCCCTGGACCCGAAGGCGCCGTATGGGTGGCTGGGCTTCCTGGCCGCACTGCAGTTCGGCATCTGGTACTACCTCGGCATCGAGGGCACGTGCCAGGCGGCGGAGGAGTGCCGCTCCGCTCCGCGGGCCCTGCCCATCGGCACCATGTCGGGCCTCATCACCCTGTTGATCGCGGCGACGATCACCTGGTACGTGGGCACCGGCCTGGTCGATTGGATCACGCTGGGATCCTCGGCGTATCCACTCTATGATGCCGCCCTGAACACGGGCAAACAGTGGCTGATTGTGACCCTGTTCATAGGCACGGTTCTGTCTTGTCTGGCGTCGGCCAACGGGTGTATCAACGACGCGTCGCGGGCCTGGTTCGCCATGGGTCGCGACCAGTTCATTCCGCGGTTCTTCGGCGGTGTGCATCCCAGGTACAAGACCCCCTACCGAGCCATCCTGTTCTTGGTGCCGATCATCATTGTTTTTGGCTATACGGGTCTGCTCGACCAGGTCATCACCTTCTCCATCATCTCCGGTCTGCTCATGTACGCGATCATGCCCATCCAAATAATCCGCTTCCGGCGGCTGTACCCGATGGACTCGATCAGGCGGGGCTATGTGTACCCGTTCCACCCCTACCCCGCGTACGTGCTGATGCTCTTTGTCGCGGCGACGTTCATAGCCATCTACTTCGGCTACTGGAAGAACCTGGTTGCCGCCATGCTGTTCTATCTCCTAGCGTCACTCTGGTTCGTCCTGCACCGGTACAAGATGGTCGACCGCTCCAAGCTCTACACGATGCCCTGGCCCCGCCCCGAGGGGTACTGAGGCAGAGAGGAGACGCTGTGTTCGAGACGATCATGGTCGCGACCGATGGCTCGCACTCCGCGGAGAAGGCACTCGCTTTCGCCGTGCAGTTAGCGAAAAAGCATGACTCCAAGCTGATATTCTGCACGGTGACCAACCGCCATATGGCCACGCTTGAGACCGAAGAGCCCGACCCGATCCCGGCCGACACCGGCATCGACGGCGCGGTGACCAACCTGAGCTCGGAAGTCTTGCGCCGGGCGGAGCAGACGGCCCGAAACGAGGGGTTCGACAACTATGAGCTGCGCGAAGTCTACGGCACGAACATCGGCGCGACTATCGTCAAAGAGGCAGAGGCCCACGGAGCCGATCATATCGTGGTCGGCTCCGTGGGCCAGACCGGGCTTGCTCGGCTCCTGCTCGGCTCGGTGGCGTCGTCGGTAATCCACTACGCGCACTGCCCCGTGACGGTGGTACGGTAGAACATGACCCGAGAGGCGGCCGCGGTCGCGATATGAAGCGATGGCTATGACTGACATAGTCCTCGCAGCCAAGATAGTTGTCGCGGCTGCGGCGGCCTTCCTTGCCGTGTACGTTATCTGGAAGATCCGCAATCACGATCGGCAAGGCCGCCTGCACATGCTGGACCCTTTCCTGAATGTGCTAGACCGACCACACGTTAGCCTAACCTCGTGGCGCTACCCGGCGGTCCAGGGCGGCCTCGACTCCAGTGCGGCTCGGGTGGACCTCTTTCCCGACACACTCGTGCTTCGCGCGCTCCCCACGCTGTGGCTGCAAGTCCGCTGGCGCAGAGCGCACAGCGGGAGCATCCGGGTCACAGTCCAACCCACCGGCACCGAGTACTTCGCCGAGGCAAACGGCTTGGACACTCGTTTTCCTCCCCCTCCCGGATGGCCCGAGACCACCGAGATCTGTGGCACGGGTAGTGAGAGCCTACACGTGCTCCGCCTCCTGCGAGGCCTGGATCTGAACGCATTTCCGTCCCTCAAGCAGCTGGCCGTGAACGACCGAGAAGTGCAGGTGACCATGCGCTGCGCCCGTGGCGATCGAACCACGTACCGAGTGCTGCGGTCGGTCAAGTTCGCCGCCGACGCGGTCTCCCAGGAGATCGTAACCGAGACCATGAACCTGCTCCGCGCCGTCGAGGAGAGGCTGAGTGGGCACGAGCCGGCCGAAGCCTAACCAAAGCCTGCCGTCCCCCCCTGCGCGCAAGCCTTACCCCGTATGGCTGGTAACGGCGGCCGCCCTCGTTCTCCCCGGCGCCGGGCAAGTCCTGAATGGCGACCCCATCCGGGGCATCACCATGCAGTTCTTCATCATGTTCCTGGCGTTCATCACGTACATGGTGACCAACCCGGACATCTCCATGTTCGGACGCTTCGCCGGCGGCATCTTCGTCTACTTGTTCTCGGTCCTCGACGCCAACGCCATCGCCAAGAAGAGGGCCCGGGCCTGGGAACGGATGTCGGGGGGCGGGGCCCACTCCTGATAAAGCCGTTGACCGGCGGAACAGGGGTATCTCGCAAGACACCCGGCGGGCGGGGGCGGGTCTGCCCCGCCGCCCCACGACCCGCCGCACGTGCCGGCTACTGCCAGTACTTGTAGCTGACCCCGAGTTCCTGCATGACTTTGACCGTTTCGTCGTAGACGGCCAGGTACTCATCGGTCGGGACCACGCGCACCGTGTCGTAGCATTCGTCGAACGTCTTGCCTTTTGGGAACGTCTTGTAGTCCTTCTCGTACTTCGCCACCAGGGCGTCCAAGATCTCGTTCACTTTGTCGAGGGGCATGCCCGCGACCGCGTGCGCGACCTCGCCCATGAAACGCGCCTCGAGACCGGTGGTCTTGTTGGTGGCCACGCCCTTCGACGCCGCGACGCCCGACAGGATCTCGCGGCCGCTGGCCGTGTCGGTGATCGCCTGCGCCGCCGTCTCCAACAGGCACATGACCGTGCAGGGCCCGGCGATGGTGTAGTACTGATTGCCCAGCATCAAGTTCGGAGCGCCTGTTTCGATGGCCCGCGCACAGTGCCCGGCTACCGCCAGCGGCTCCCTGGCCGTGGTGATACCCCACCGCACATGGATCGGGCCGTCGAGGTGCCAGGTC
>CAZDGO010000032.1:0-12648 GCA_964504825.1 uncultured Gaiellales bacterium | reverse complement strand
AGGAGTCCGTCCGCGCGAAGACGTAGGGCTCGTTTCAAACGAAGCCTTGGCCGCCGGGGCGCACCGGCCGGCGCGATGCGGCACGCGCGCACTCGCTCAGTCGCTCTTCCAGAGATTCGCTCTCGAGATACTCGACGATGACGCCGCGATGTCGGCGACGTAGGTCCTGCTCGAGTTCGCCGGCAAGTCGAGTGATCTCTTCGCCGAGTTCACGCTCGGCCCGCTCCACACCGAGGTGATCGCCGCGGACACTTAAGAACTCGGCGCACGCCTCATAAGCCTCTCCCGGCGTGGCCACGCGATACGAACAGAGATCCAGGTAGTACGTGGTGAAGGCGCGCTTGAATCGCAGGCGCGCCTCGGGCAATGGTCGCGGGCCGCAGCCCTCTACACCCGTCACTTGGAATAGGGCACGTCGCGCCAAGAAGGATGTGGCGGCGGACCGATCTCACGCGAACGGTGGCCGCGCGGGTAGTAGACGAACGCGCCCCGCTGTTCGTCGTAGACCACCTCGAGTTGATCCTCGAGCAGCCGTTGATCGAGCCACGCACCTCTGAACACCAGTTCGCGCAGCCAGTAGATGAGGCACTCACCGTTGTGTCGCAGGACGTGCGCTGCATTATCGACCAGGTATTCGCCCAAAGCACTCACCGGACGTTCCAGCCCGCCCGAAGCCACCAAGTGCACGAGGTCGCCGCACTCGTCGTCATCCAAGACTCCAGTGCCCACCAAGTCGAGCTCCACGGACGCCAGCTCCACCCGCTGTCGAAAATCGACGCTGTTGAACCCATAGCGGAAACTCCGGAACTCGAGGATGTAGTCCTCGCCGGAGCAATAGTTGGGATGGGCGTTGCGACCTTCTGGCGCCATGCTCACCCCCCGGGTGCAGCGGGCGGACAGACCGACACCCTCATTGTACCAGAGGGCCCCGCGCGACCAAACGCTAGGCGAGTGCCATTCAACGTTCAGAGACCGTCGCTCACCAGACCCAGGTCGCGCGCGCAGGGCAGGCAATAGACATGTTCTTCACTGATGAGCGTCCGCGTGCCCATGGCTCCCTCCTGACAACGGGCGCACCGGAGAGTGGGCAGCCTCTGTGCCATAGCCGGCGCGTGGATCTGCACCATATTCACATGGAACAAGCCGTCGGCGGGGGCCGCCAGCAGATGCGCAATCCTGGCTCCGCGGTCGTCTGCGATCCCGTCCATGGCGTCATAGCGGAAGGCCACCCGTACAGCACGGCCCGAGCGGCGGTCGAACAGAGTGAACACCTGCTTGCCGTTGTCCACGAAACGCAGGTTGCCTTTGCCGAACGTCGTCGAGAGCATCGCCTGGAACGCGTCGACCGAACAGCTGTCGTTCTCGGCCAAGAGCACCAGGTCTTCGTCGGGCGCCCGCACAACTTCCAGCGCCGCCACAGCGGCCAGCACGGCCCGGTATCCAATGACCAACCCCGGACACAGATGGCCGTGAAAGGCCACGACGGGTTCGAGGTCGGCGGGCAACGCGGTGAGCGCAGTCATATCCGCTCCTTGTGTCGTTGATCCAATCGATACATAATAGCCGCATGAAAAATCGCCGCATGAAAAGATCTGTCCGATCCGTCATCCTAGCAGGCTGCTGAAAAGTGATGCTTCGCCTTCAGAGCGCGATGGGCGAGTGCGAGACGAGGACGCAGGAAGCGCTCGTAGCAGCGCTACGTGCGCGACCGAGGACGCCGTATCGCGCCGCCCAGTGCGTTCTGGGGGCCAAGGCTTCGATTTTCAGCAGCCTCCTAGCGCTGGCCATCTTGCCGACTCTCGCGTTGGCCGCCTGCAACGGGGGATCGCAGTCGACCTCGGCTGTGGATGCGAAGAAGGTAGTGGCCGAGGCCATCCCGGCCATGCAGGCCCTCAAGAGTTTCCATTTCGTCTACGAGGTAGTGAAACCGCAAAGCGCGGCGCCTGCCCAAGGGCTCGAGATAGCCAAGATAGCAGGAGACGTCACCGCCGATGGCAAGATGAAGGCGGCCATCGATCTGCTCCAGAACGGCGTCCCGTTGCAGGTGAACTTCGTAGCACTCGGCGACATCCACTACATCCAAGACCCCACATCCCAGATATGGCAGGGCGTGCCGGCTGCCATGAGCCAAGTGGGCAAGATCAACCTGAACACCGGAGCCATCCAGATTCTGCAGAAGATAGATAAGCTCGAGTACGTCGACACGCAAGACGTCGGCGGCGCGAAGACCCACCACCTCAAAGGTTCGGTGGCGCCCGCCGAGGTGGCGAGCATCGTGGGCTCCGTTTCGGCCACCAAGCCTTTCGCGGGCGAGATCTGGATCGGTGTCGATGATCACTTGGTGCGTCGCATCCAGATCGTCGGCGCGGCGGCCACGAGTGAAGACCCGAAAACAGTGCGCACCATCGACATCAGCGCATTCGACCAGCCGCTGACCATCGAGGCTCCCAAGTAGCCATGTCCGGCCGCAGCCGGACCGTACTCGCTCTGGCTGCCGTCTCCGCAGGGGTGTTCGTGGCGGCACTCGATCAGACCATGGTCGTGACCGTGCTGCCGTCTATCCTCCGAACTCTGCATATCTCCGCCACGCGCCTCAACGACGCCGCCTGGATAGTCACCGGGTACCTTCTGGGCTACACGGTGGCCATGCCGCTATTCGGAAGGCTCGCCGATGTAGTGAGCCGACGGATCATGTGGGTGGTCGCCGTCGCCCTCTTCATGGGTGGGAGTCTGGGGTGCGTCTTCGCCGGAGGTCTCTCCACGTTGGTGGCGGCTCGAGTGGTGCAGGCCGCCGGAGGAGGCGCCCTGGTGCCCATCGCCATGGCGGTGAGCGCCTCCCTCATGCCGGCCGGACGGCGGGCCTTCGCACTGGGCTTGGTCGGCGCCGCGGCCGAGGCCGGCGGCGTCCTGGGCCCCCTCTACGGCGCCACCATCTCTCAGTATTGGGGGTGGCATACCATCTTCCTGGTCAACCTGCCCCTGGGGGCGATCCTCGTGGTCGCCGGCCTGATCCTGGTTCCCCGCAACGCAAACCAGTCTTCCGCCGAGGCCGGAGCGTCGCGCTCGATAGACTACGCCGGAGCGGCGCTCATGGCGGCCGCCCTGGCCTGTCTTACCATAGGCCTCAATGGCGATACCAAGACCGGTTCCGCCGCCGTGCGTCCCTTGTGGTTGCTGGGAAGTGGCGTGGCGTTCATCGTCTTCCTGCTCTGGGAACGACGCCAGGCGGAACCCTTGATCCAGCTCTCCTTTTTCCGCCGACCGGCATTCGCCGCCGCCAACCTGGCCAACCTGGCCGTCGGGGCGGCACTCATCGTCGGCATGGTCGAGATCCCGCTCTACGCCTTCTCGCTGTTGCGGGTGAGTGAGATCAGCGGAGGGCTGCTGCTCATGCGGCTGACTGTGATGATCCCCATCGGGGCTCTCGTGGGAGGATGGTTGGCCGACAGGATCGGCTACCGGGCCACCGGGGTCGCGGGCTTCATCTTGACCGGGGTCGGCTATCTTCTAATCTCCCTGTGGCCGGAGCACCCGAGTAACGCTTTCATGACCTTCGACCTGATGCTCACCGGCTTGGGCTTCGGGTTGGTCATCGCCCCCATCAGTGCGACCGTCATAGCCAGCGCGGGCGAACGCATGATGGCCACCGGATCGGCTCTGGTCACCGTGATGCGTATGGTCGGCATGATGGTGGGGCTGTCGGCGCTCAGCTCCTGGGGCATCCGCCGGTTCAACGCGTTGATGGCCGGCCACCCGATCCCCTGGCGGACGAGCGACCTGAGTGACAGTGAGTACAAGGCGCTGACTGAAGCGTATGCGAAGGCGACCGACTCCGCGCTCAACGCCGTATACAGCGAGTTCTTTCTCATCGCGTCTATCATCGCGCTTGCCGCGGTCGTACCGGCGCTCTTCTTCCTCCGGCGGCATCGTGGAGCCGCGCACGTGCCCTTCCTGCCGCAGTAGCCCACAGTAGCCACCGAATCATGCCGGGCATCGAGGATTCCGTCCGCTGCGGTTGGTAGAATCCACTGATCGACCCAGGAGGCATCGGTGTTCAGCGACCAACTTGATTTCGACAACCCAGGACGACGGACCGGCGACCCCAACGTGCCCGAATCGCGACTCTTGGCCGCGGATCTGCGCCCGGGCATGCAGGTAGACGAGGTCTATCTCGTGCTGAGCAAGGAGGTCCGCACCACGAAATCGGGCAAACCCTTCCTCAGGCTGCGCGTGGGCGACCGCTCCGGGGGAGTGGACTGCATGGTCTGGGAGTCGGCGGAGCGGCTGAGCGAAGGTTTTCGACAAGGCGATGTGGTGCGCGTTCGGGCGAGGGCTTCCGAATATGCCGGCAAGGTGCAGCTGGAAGCCACCGATCTACAACCCACCGGAGCCGAGGCCATCGATTACCGGGCCTTTCTACCGGCGACCTTCCGGGACGTCGAGGAGCTCAAAGGCTTCCTTCAATACCACGTGGAATCGGTCTACGATCGCGATCTGCGCGCGCTACTAGACTCCTTTTTCGGCGACGCCGACTTCCTCGACCGCTTCGCCCGCGCACCGGCGGCGAAGTCGTTCCACCACGCGTACCTGGGCGGGTTGCTCGAGCACACGGTGACCGTGGCCGACCTCGCCGATCATGTCTGCCAGCAATACGGTCGCATCAACCGCGATCTGCTGATCACGGCAGCATTGCTGCACGACGTGGGAAAAGTGGATGAACTCACATACAGCCGCGCCATCGACTACAGCGACGCCGGCCGCTTCCTGGGCCATGTGATCTTGGGCGTGAACCTGGTCACCGATCGAGCGACGAGGCTGCCTGATCTGTCTCAGGAGAAGCTGCAACTGCTCCTACACGCCATCGTGAGCCACCACGGTGAACTGGAGTGGGGTTCGCCCAAGCGTCCAAAGACGCTGGAGGCCCTCATCATCCACCATCTCGACAACCTCGACGCCAAGGTCAAGGGGTTCCTCGAGATCGTTGAAGGTTCACGTGACGCCGATTGGACCGACCTACGGAATCTGTTCCGACGTCCACTCCACGTGCCGCGGGCGAGCCACCAGGAACCCGACTTCCTGCCGCCGACCGACGAAGATATGTAGCTAGAGATCTTCCTCGGTAAGGGTACTCTCGATGGTCTGGTCTACCTCGGAGTCCAGCGGCACCTCGACATTGCGCGCACTCCCCTCGAGCGCGCCCGCTGTGTCACGCGCCAGCAAGGAGGATTCGCCGCTCAGCATGGCATCGAAGGCTTTGGCTTTGAGCCGGTTGCGCGTGGCCTCGATTCGCCGGCGCATGGCCTCTCGGTCGAATTCGCCCGCCTCGTCGCTCGCAGGATCGGCCTCAGGGGCCTGGTCCAAGCCGGTCATCTCTGCGATCACAGCCGGCATCTCCACGACCGGCTCGAATGGCTCGATCGACGACGCGACAGACTCCGCTAGGGGCTCAACGAGTTCCATCGGCGGCTCGACCGCGTGCATCTCCACCGATGGAGCGGCCGGCCAGTCGGGTGCAGCCCACGCGGCAGCAACGGGCGTCGTCTCGGCCTGCGGCTCCGACGCCCAGTCGGGTGCAGCCTCCACGGAAACCGGCGTTGCCTCCTGTATGACCTCTGGTTCCTCCGCCGCACGCGGGGCGCCCTCCCACGGCGATCCACCGGGGGAGAACCCCTGGTCTTCGAGGGCCTCGGTGACAAACGGGCGTTCGAGTTCCTGCTGTATCCGTCGTCTGGTCTCTTCGATGCGCGCCTTGAGATCGAGGGGCGCGACGACGACTTCCTCCGCAGGCTGGATCTCCTCCTCGACCTGTGCTGCCAGCAGCGACTCCTCTTCCATCACAGGCTCTTGGGGCACCGGTGCAAACGACTCGGCGGCTTCGGCTGCGACCTCGGGCTCGGGCTCGGCGACAAGCGCAACCTCGAGCACCGCAAGGGCCTCGGCGACCGGCTCGGGCTCGGACTCCGCCTCGAGCTGGGCGATAATCTCCGGCTCGGCAATGGGTTCCGGCTCGACGAAGACCGGCGCCTCCATGATGATCGGCTCCGACTCAACCGGGGCCGGCGTCGGCTCCCACTCCACCGAGACGGGCGGCAGGAAAGCAGCTGCGGGGACCGGCGGGGCGTACAAGGAAGGAGTCATCACCCGCGGCGGGGGCGCGACGCCGCGCACCGCATCTTTGCCGAGCAAGGCGTCGCGGACTCGCTGCGCCCTCGTCGGCGACGCCAAGTAGCCGATAGCGGCGCCTAGCAGACCGCCGAACAGGAATTTCCCAAGGCCTTTCATCGGGGCTCCCTCCGTCTCGCCACGGGCCACCGTGGATCCGTCAGCATCCTCCGCATGGTATCACCACGAGAACATCGGCCGCGAGGTGTCCGCACTGTAGACCTTCAACGAGAGCATAGGCGTGGCGCTACGCCCGATCGACCCCGACGCTGTAGATTCAGCTCAGCCTCATGATGGTCAAACGACCTTGTTCGTCCTCCACAGCCACGATCGACCATGACGGACCCAGATCGACTGCCGCCTGCAGGCTGATCTCGTGCAGCACCTTCCGCGCGGTAGGATCGAGCACATACTTGAGGGGCATAGGGGGACGTTCGCCCACCTGCACGTTCACCTCGCCGGCCTTGCTCCGCCGTATGAAGATGGGGGAGTCTGACACGGCACTCAGCTTCAGGCGCTTTTCGTACACGCGACTCACTCCTCCGACGGCCGGAGGAGGGGGCGCGATCCTTTCCATACCGCCGCCGACCCCGCCGGGGGCAACAGGCCTCATCTCGCGCTGGGCGAACGCGCGAAGCCTCTGCGTGCCCTCATCCGCCTGCCTCCGCGCCGACGCGAGGCGCCACGCGTAGTACGCCACGAAGGCCACCAGGAAGATGATCACCAAGAACATGATGAGATATGAGACCTGAGTGCTCACGATGCCCCCTCAGCCGCTTCTCGGCTCCGAAGGCCGCGCATCTGCTCGAGAAACAGCCGAAGACCCTCCTCCTCGCCTGCCGAGCCCGGTTCATAGAAACGACGGTCGCTGAGCCTCTCGGGGAGATATCTCTGCGCCACGTATCCCCCGTGGGCATGAGGATACTGGTAGCCGACTCCGTGGCCGAGCGCTTGTGCGCCCCGGTAGTGGGTGTCGCGCAGCGCGGGCGGAGGCGGGAGGGCGCCGTGTTCTTCGATCTCGGCCATCGCGGCTCCGATCGCCGCGTAGGAGGCATTCGATTTGGGGGCGCAGCTCAAGTAGGTGACTCCCTGGGCAAGGTTGATGCGACACTCCGGCAGGCCCACCATCTCCACTGCCTGGGCGACGGCGGCGGCCACCTGGACGGCCCGCGGGTCGGCGTTGCCCACGTCCTCGGATGCGAAGACAAGGAGGCGCCGAGCGATGAAGCGTGCGGACTCCCCGCCCGTCAGCATGACCGCCAGATAGTAGAGGGCCGCGTCGGGGTCCGATCCACGCATGCTCTTGATGAAGGCCGACACGACGTCGTAGTGCGCGTCTCCATCTTTGTCATAGATCACCAACTTGCGCTGGGCGGCTTCCTCCAGGATCCCGCGATCGACCTCGTCCACGCCGGAGCTCTCCGCCAGGGCCACAGCCCGCTCGAGAATGGTGAGGGCACGACGGGCATCGCCCAAGGAAGCCTCCGCGATGACGTCACGCTCCGCATCCGCGACCCGGATCTTGCTACTCACCCCACGAGCAGGGTCCGACAGAGCCCGGTCGAGCAGGAGCCTGATCTCCGCGGGCTCCAGACTGCTGAAACGATAGAGTTCGCAGCGAGATATGAGCGCCGGGATGACCTCGAAGTAAGGGTTCTCAGTGGTGGCCCCGATAAGCGTGACTAGACCGTCCTCCACAGCATGCAACAGCGCGTCCTGTTGCGCTTTCGAGAAGCGATGGACTTCGTCGATGAACAAGACCGTCCGCCGTCCCGACTCCCCGCGGCGATGCCGAGCCTGCCCGAGCACCCGCCGCACGTCGGCCACCCCGGAGTCCACAGCGGAGAGTTCCTCGAACTCTGCGTCGGCGGCGTCGGCGACCAACCGAGCCACTGTCGTCTTGCCGGAACCCGGAGGACCGAAGAAGATCATCGACCCGAACACACCCGCCTGGAGGCTGCGCCTCAGGGGACCGGCCGCGCCCAAGAGATGGGGCTGCCCCACGACATCGTCCAGCGTCGAAGGCCGCAACCTGCTGGCGAGGGGGCCACGGCGCAGCAGATCCTCCGCCAGACCTTCCGAGAAAAGATCGGATTGCTTCATTCGACGATTCTACCAGTGACAGAGCTACGACGAGGACGACGCATCGCGCCGCCCAGTGCATTCTGGCGGCCAAGGCTTCGTTTAGAAACGAGCTCAAAGTACACCGACGCGATCTTGGTCAGACAAGTGGTCCATGCAATCGTAAAGCCCAGACGATACTGAGCCGATAGGAGACCTACCAACCCACAGGGGAGAGTCTGACGTGGATATGCAAGGCGTGCAGGTGTTGATCGTCGACGACGAACCCGAGGTCGGCGCGTTCTTGACCGATCTCCTGACTGCGCAAGGGTTCTGCTGCACCTGGGTCGACAACGGTCCGGCGGCCCTGACCG
The DNA here is from genome assembly GCA_964504825.1 of uncultured Gaiellales bacterium. Taxonomy (GTDB): domain Bacteria; phylum Actinomycetota; class Thermoleophilia; order RBG-16-64-13; family RBG-16-64-13; genus JAJZQZ01. The sequence goes on along the minus strand of CAZDGO010000032.1, from coordinate 4,051 downwards.
AGATCGGCCGTCAGAGTCCCGATATCGTGTTACTCGACATCATGATGCCCGGCATGAGCGGCCTCGAGGTGCTGCGCCAGGTCCGAGACCGCGACGACGCCGACCCGGCCGTGATCATGATCTCCTGCCTGACGCACCCCAACACCACTCTGCGGGCTCTGGACGAGGGCGCCGACCATTTCGTTGTCAAACCCTTCCGGATTAACGAACTACTCGATACCCTGCAGCAGGTGCTCAAACAGCGCGCGGCCGACAGCGGCGCGGCGGGCCTCTGAGCTCCGCGTCGACCGAGAACGGGCGCGCCCTCTGACGCCCGGAGCTACAGCCCCGCGTCGGCAGGCGCAAGCATCCCCATGGCCAGGAACTTACGGCGCCGGGCGCGAAGCCGCTCTTCGGGTGAGACGGCCTCGATCTCGCGCAATCCAGCTTCCACCTGGCGCGCCACCACTTTCGCCGTAGCCCGGTGGTGCTTGTGCGCTCCCATGCGGGGCTCGGGAATCACCAAGTCGATCACCCCCAGCCGATAGAGGTCCACAGCGGTGAGGCGCAGAGCCTCGGCGGCCTGGGGGGCTTGGCCGGCGTCGCGCCACAGGATAGCCGAGCAGGCCTCGGGCGTGCTTACGGAGTAGATGGCGTTCTCGAGCATGTAGACCCGGTCGCAGAGGGCAAGGGCCAAAGCGCCCCCCGAACCTCCTTCGCCGATGACCACCGCCACCGTGGGAACGGAGAGGCCGGCGAACACCTGAAGAGTGCGCGAGATGGCGCCCGCCTGCCCCCCCTCCTCGGCGTCGGCTCCCGGGAAAGCTCCGGGTGTGTCCACCAAGGTCACGACCGGCATCTGGAACTTCTGCGCCAACAACGCCAGACGCTGGGCCTTGCGATAACCCTCGGGCCGCGGCATGCCGAAGTTGCGAAGCTGGCGTTCCTTGAGATCATGGCCTTTCTGCTGACCGACGATCATAATCGTGCGACCGTCGAAGGTGGCCATGCCGCCCACAATCGCGGGGTCGTCCCCCCGCAGCCTATCTCCGTGCAGCTCGGCAAAATCAGGGAATGTATGTTTGATGTAGTCGAGGGCAAGAGGCCGATCCTGACGGCGGGCGAGTTGCACCGTCTTCCAGGCTGAACCAGTGGAGTCCTTTCGCCCCTTCAGCAACTCAAGTTGGATCTCGATCTTGTTGATCTCTTCCGAATAGCCAACCCCGGGAAGTGAGGGCAAGCTTTTTAGCTCGTGCAACCGCTTGAGCAAGCGGGCCACCTCCCCGTGGTACGACCTCCGGATCCGGTCGAACGGGTTCAATGTCACAGCGAACACCTCCTTCCAGAAGTGCCAGCAGCTGCGCTATCTGCCGCTTCAGGTAGCGCCTCTGCACGACCAGGTCGATCTGCCCGTGTGCAAGACTAGACTCGGAACGGCCAAAACCCGGGGGAAGCTTCTCGCGGGTGGTCTGCTCGATCACGCGCGGGCCGGTGAACAGCAACAATGCCCCGGGCTCAGCCAGCATCACGTCGGCCAAGGTGGCGAAACTGGCGAGCACGCCCCCCGTGGTGGGGTGGGTGAGTACCGAGATGAACGGCAAGGAGTAGTCGGCGAGCATGTCGAGCGCCACGACCGTCTTCGCCATCTGCATAAGGGAGAGGATCCCCTCCTGCATGCGCGCTCCGCCCGAGGCCGTCACGACGACCAGGGGCACCGCCTCGTCGATGGCGGCAGCAACGAGCTGAGAGAAGCGCTCGCCCACCACCGAGCCCATGGAGCCCCCGAGGAAACGGAAGTCCATGACCCCCAGCGCGACGCGCCGCCCGCCGAGGCGACAGAGACCGGTGAGCATCGCCTCCGACAGCCCGGTCTCGAGTTGCGCTTCGGCAAGCCGGTCCACATAAGCGCGGCTGTCGTAGAAGTCGAGGGGATCCAAAGGCTGAAGGTCACCGCCCACCTCCCGCCAGGTGCCGGGATCGGCGAGCTGCGTGACTCGTTCGACCGCATTCAGCGGGAAATGGTGGCCGCAGTGGGGACAGACTCTGATCGCGGCCTCGAGCTGTTCCGCGGTCAGAGGAGCGTGGCACTCCGAACAACGCGGTTCCAGGCTTTCCGGCAGACCTTCGGGAACCGCCGGTTCCTTCGCCGTGATCTGGACGGTGACGGGCTGGTTCACCGCGCCGGCTCGTCCTCGTACCGACCGAACACCACGGACGCGTTGTGTCCACCGAAACCGAAACTGTTAGACGCGGCGTAGCGCACCGAGGCCTCCCGCATCACGTTGGGCACGTAGTCGAGATCGCAGGCCGGGTCGGGGTCGTCGAGATTGATCGTGGGCGGCACTTTATTCTCCACAATGGCCAGGACCGTCGCCGCGGCTTCCAGGGCGCCCGCGGCTCCCAGGCAATGGCCGAACATGCTCTTGGTCGAACTGACCATGACCCGATCGGCTGCTTCGCCCAGAGCATAGCGCACCGCCCGAGTCTCCATGATGTCGCCCAGCGGAGTCGAGGTGCCGTGGGCGTTGATGTAGTCGAGGTCCTCGGGGGCCACACCGGCCATATCGATGGCCCGGCGCAGAGCCCGGCCCGCCGGTTCGCCCGACTCGTCGGGCTCGCTCAGGTGAAAGGCGTCGCCCGTCATGCCGTAGCCAAGGAACTCCGCATAGATGCGGGCGCCTCTGGCCAGCGCGTGCTCGCGCTCTTCGAGCACCAACACCGCTGCGCCCTCGCCGATGACGAACCCGTCGCGACCACGGTCGAAGGGGCGGCTCGCACGCTCGGGATCGTCGTTGCGGGTCGAGAGCGCCCGCATGGCGGCGAACGACGACAGCCCGATGTGACCCACAGGCGCCTCGGCGCCGCCGGCGAACATCGCCACCGCGTCTCCCCGCCGGATGATGTGGAACGCGTCGCCCAGCGCGTGAGTGCTGGCCGCGCACGCCGTGCACGTGGCGCTCACAGGCCCCTTGAGACCAAGCGCAATGGATACGTGCGCCGCCGCCATGTTCGGGATCATCATGGGGATGAAGAAGGGACTGACGCGGTCCGGACCGCGCTCGTAGAGCACCCGGGTCTGCTCGTAGAACGTGTCCAGACCCCCGATGCCCGAGCCCACGAAGGAGCCGACCGAGTACGGGTCGAAATCGGGCGGGAAGGAGGCGTCCTCCCGAGCCATCACCGCCGCGGCCACACCGTATTGGGCATAGGCGTCCATCCGCCTGGCCGCCTTGCGGTCCATGTAGTCGAGTGCGTCGAAGCCCTTGACCTCGGCTGCGATGGTCACCGAATAGCCTGTGGTGTCGAACCGCGTGATTGGGCCCACGCCCGAGCGGCCCGAGAGCAGAGCCGAAAAGTAGGCTTCTCTGCCGAGACCGACGGGGGAGACCACCCCGATGCCGGTCACAACCACCCTGCGGGCCGTCAGATCGGATGTCGCACGCGTCATCTGTCACTACCTCCGCCGTGAATCAGATCCCCAGACCTCCGTCGACCGGCAGCACGGTACCGGTGATAAACGCGGCCGCGTCGCTTGCCAGGAACGCCACGGCCTGGGCCACGTCGCCAGGAGTCCCCATCCGGCCCAGTGGGGTACTACCGACGATCGCGCCCCGTACGGCGTCGCTGAGACCGGCCGTCATCTCTGTTTGTATATAGCCGGGAGCGATCGCGTTGACCCGCACGTTCCGCGAAGCGAGTTCGCGCGCGAGCGACTTGGTCAGCCCGATCAGGCCGGCCTTGGCCGCCGAGTAGTTCACCTGACCGGCGTTGCCCCGCCGACCGACTACGCTGGCCATGTTGACGATGGACCCCGAACGTTGCTTCATCATCCCTCGAGAGACCGCCTTGCTGAGCAAGAACGCCCCTTTCAGGTTCACGTCAAGCACCAAGTCCCAGTCGGCTTCCGACATGCGGGCCATGAATCCATCGCGAGTCAGCCCGGCGTTGTTGACCAGGATGTCGATCGGCCCGAGGGCCGCTTCGACGGCAGCCACGCCGTCCTGCACGTCGGCTTCGACCGCCACGTTGGCCCGCAGGCTGGTCGACCGCCTGCCCAGGGCCTCGATCTCCG
>CAZDGO010000031.1:0-12669 GCA_964504825.1 uncultured Gaiellales bacterium | reverse complement strand
TTCTCGCACGTGATGTTCAACGACAGGTAATCGAAGTGGGTCACTTCGTTCGCGGCGTTGAACTCGATCGTGGGGTTGGTGTTGTGGCAGCCGGTGCACTGCGTAGCGAACGTGCGGGTGCTCGTGTTCCACCAGTTCTTGCCGCTGTAAGCCACCCACGCGGACCGGTCGAACTCTGTATTCTGGTTCCACTGGATCGGGATGATCAGATAGTCCTGCTTGCTGGTGGCGTCCTGGAGGTTGGCCTCCGGGGGCACCTTGGTCAGATACCGCTGCTTCCACTCCGGGTTGGCGGGGTCGAGACCCCCATAGGTGCCATCCACCGGATACGTAGCGGTCCCGATGCGCACCGCGTAGGTGTCGGCGGTCGGGTGCAGCAGCACGGGCTTGACCGTCTCCGTGTCTTCACCCCACACCGCCACCATGAAGCTCAACTCGGTCTCAGCGCCAACCGCGGGCCAGCCGGCGGCATTGAACTCGGAGAGGTCTTCCTGGACGGACCGGGCGTGGAAGGTGTTGGGGAACGTGGCCGCCTGCGTGGGGTGGCAGGCCGAGCACGAGGCCGTGCCCACGTAGGTCGCGCCTTCAGGAGTGCGCGCCGAAACCGTGAGGTCGCGGACGACGGTCCCACCCTCGCTGACCCGCCGGCCTTCGATGGTGGGGAAGTACGTGTCGGCGGCGTTCGGCTGGGCCTCGGCGTTGGCCCGCCCCGTGAATTCGCCCATGTCAACGGAGTAGGTGCCGTCGGCGGCGGTGTCGATCTCGGCCAGGACCGCCGAGGTGCTGGAATCGGTGATGATCAGGTGCGACGGCACGGGCGCGCCGGCGGTGTTGGTCACGGTGCCCGTGAGCATGGTCTTACCCGGTTCGCCTATCTTGTCGAGCAGGCGGGAGACCATCTTGCTCGCCTGACCGCGAGTCGCCAGAGCATACGGGTCGAAGGTCGTGGCCGTCTTGCCGTCGAGGATCCCGCTGAACTTGCAGACGGCGACGGCCTCTTGACCGTAGTCGGGCACGTCGGTGAAGCCGGTCTGGTACCCGGCCGGCGGTGCGTCAAGCTTGTCTCCCCCGGCCCGCTGCATGACAAGCGCCAGCTGTACGCGGGTGATGGGGTTGCCCGGGGAGAACAGGCCGTTGGCTCCCTGAACGAACCCAGCCCCGGCTGCCTCCTCGATGTAGTCGAAGGGGTAGGGGACGCCCATGTCCGGGGTCACGTCGGTGAATGTGGGAGCGGATTCGTTGTCCACCGGGTCGGTGTGCAGGCCGGTGGCATTTACGATGATCTTGGCGAACTGCTGGCGGGTGAGCGAGTCATCGGGGCGGAACGTGCCGTCGGGAAAACCGCCGATGATCTCAAGGTCGGCCAGCCGGACGATGTCGTCGTGGAACATGTAGTCGACCGGCACGTCGCTGAACTCCGCCGCCAGGGCCGCGGAGACCCCGAGTGCGAAGACCGCGACGACGACCACGAGCACTATGATGCCGTGGCGTCTTCTCATATGTTGATCCTCCTGCAGGGTAGAAGAGTCAGTTCGCTGCCTGTGTCGATCACACATTACCTCCTTTTCACGGTGGCGACGCCCGCGGGCGTGCTTGAATGAGTGTTCGTACCCCTCCCGGCTGAGAACGAATCTGCCGCCGGTAGAGTGACGGCGTCCGGCGCCTTGGTACAATCTCACCAGACACTGCATCGAAGCGCGTGTTGTTTCCACGACCATCCTGTCGGGCGCCCATGATATATCTCGACAACGCAGCCACCTCCTGCCCTAAGCCGCCCGAAGTGGTGGCCGCTGTCGAGCGCACCCTCACCTCCATTTGCGCCAATCCCGGCCGAGGTGCCTACGACACAGCGCTCGAGGCGGGTCGGGTGCTGTTGCGGGCCCGGCGGGCGATCGCCACTCTCTGCGGTATCCAAGACGAAGCTCGGGTGGTCTTCACCCTCAATGCCACCCACGCGCTGAACCTGGCCCTGAAAGGCCTGCTCTGGGGAGGCGGCCACGTGGTCACCTCGTCCATAGAGCACAACGCCGTCGTCCGCCCGCTGGAAGCACTGAAACATCACGGCGTGCAGGTCACCCAGGTGCCCTGTTCGGCCGACGGCACCACCGACCCCGACGACATCCTGGCCGCGCTCCGCTCCGACACCCGGCTCGTCGTGCTCACGCACGCCTCGAACGTGCTCGGCACGCTGCTGCCGATCGAGGAAGTGGGCCCTGCAGTGCGCGAGCGCGGCGTGCCTCTCCTCGTCGACGCCTCCCAAACCGCAGGATCCCGTACGCTCGACGTGGAACGCATGTGCATCGATCTCCTCGCCCTGCCGGGACACAAAGGGCTGCTGGGTCCCCAAGGGGTCGGCGTGCTCTACGTCGGTCCAGGCCTGGCCCTGGACACCCTCGTGGAAGGCGGCTCGGGCACCGATTCGGCCTCACCCGATCCTCCCGACGAGTTGCCCGACCGTTACGAAGCAGGCACGCCCAACACGCCAGGAATTGCCGGGTTGGCCGCCGGCGTCGGTGTGGTGCTCGGCCAGGGAGTGGAAGCGATAGGTGCCCGCGCAGACGCCCACGCCCAGCGCCTACGGAGCGCCCTCGCCGAAATCGAAGGCATCCAGCTCTACGGGGCGCGCCCCGGTCAGCCCGCGGTGCCGGTCGTCTCGCTGGCCTTCCGCGGTCTGGCGTCTACCGAGGCCGCCTTCGTGCTCGACCGCGCGTTCGGCATCGCGGCCCGGGCGGGGCTTCACTGCGCTCCCGCCGCCCACCGTATCGCGGGAACCCTTGATACAGGCCTCGTCCGTCTCAGCATGGGGCACGCCACCGTGTCGGCAGACATCGAGGCCGCGATCGAAGCGTGCGCCGAGATCGCCAAAAAGGCAACTGTGAGGAGTTGACCATGCCGAGCGACTCTACCGAGGGCGACCCCGCGCTCGGTCTGCGCGAGACGGACATCGCCGAAGTGGGACGTCTCGCCCGCGCGGTGGTCGCAAACGTGGGCACGGTCATCCGCGATAAGCAAGAAGTCGTGGAGAGCTGCGTGGTGGGACTCCTGGCCGGCGGCCACATCATGCTCGAGGATTTTCCCGGCGTCGGCAAGACGATGTTGGCTAAGAGCCTCGCACTCTCGATCAACTGCCACTTCGCTCGGGTCCAATTCACCCCCGACCTCCTGCCGAGTGACGTCACCGGAGTGAACATCTTCAACCAGAAGACCAGCGAGTTCGAGTTTCGGCCCGGCCCCATCTTCGCGAACGTCGTGCTGGCCGACGAGATCAACCGGGCCTCGCCCAAGACCCAATCCAGCCTGCTTGAGTGCATGCAGGAGCGCCAGGCCACCGTGGACGCCGTCACGCGCCTGATCGAGCCTCCGTTCATGGTGATCGCCACCCAGAACCCCATCGAATACGAAGGCACGTTCCCCCTACCCGAGGCTCAGCTCGACCGGTTCATGATGAAGCTGTCGTTAGGCTATCCCTCCGCCGACGAGGAGGCCTCACTCTTGGCCGACCAGACATCCGGCGATCCGCTCGAACGCCTGCGATTCGTGGTCAGCGCCGAACAAGTGTTGGCGATGATCGACGCCGCCACCCGCGTGAAGACGGCTCCGGCGGTGCGTCGCTACGTGGTCGATCTGCTCACGGCCACCCGAGCGGAAGCCCACTTGTATCTCGGCGCGAGCCCACGGGCCGGCATCTCCTTGCTGCGGGCGGCCAAGGCACTAGCCCTTCTGCGGGCGCGCGATTTCGTCGTGCCTCAGGACATCAAAGACTTGGCGGTGCGGGTTCTATCTCACAGAGTGATCCTGTCCCCCGATGGACGGCTGCATGGGCAGACCGCCGAGAGCGTCATCCAGCGGGTGGTCGACACCGTGACGGCTCCCACCGGTTAGGGGGCTATGGATGCCCACCTTGCGAGGTCTCGGCCTACTGTTGGTGGCGGCGGGCGCCTATGTGGGTGGCCGCATGGTCGGCACGTATGAACTCTATTTGGCCGCCATCGCGCTGACCGTGGTGGTGATCGCCTCGCTTCTGGTGGTCCGGCTGACCGGCTCGCGGCTGCATCTCGAGAGAACGCTCTACCCTCCCGAGCCGGTCGCCGGCGACTCCGCCGAGATGCGGTTCCATCTGCACAACCGCTCGCTCTCACCCACGCCTCCCCTGCGCGTAGTCCAACCCCTGCCGAGTCTGGCCGGAGTGCAGCTGTTGGTGGACGTGAGTCCCCTGCCGCCGCACGGGCGGCACGTCTCACCCGAAGACCTGCCCTCACTCCGTAGAGGCGTTTTCATGGTCGACCCCGCGGAGGTGACGTTCACCGACCCCTTGGGGGCGGCTCGGCGCCGACGCTCACTGGGAGGCGACCTCCGGGTGACCGTACTTCCCCGCATCGCCGTATTGCGCAGTTGTGTCTTCTTCGGCGGCGGATCTCTGGGAACCGGCCGCCGATCCCGGCCCTCACCCGCGACCAGCGCCCCGGATCTGCGCGGTGTGCGTCCGCACCAGCCCGGAGAGCCTCTCAGCCGCATCGACTGGAAGAGCACCGCGAAGACAGGCGTGCTTATGCTGCGCGAGATGGAGGAACCGAACCGTACCGACCTGGTCGTCGTGCTCGACGGCACGCGGTCGGCCCAGGTGGGCGATCCACCCGACAACACCTTCGAGACGGCCGTAGCCGTGGCCGGTAGCGTGGGCGACTTCGTCCTGCGGGAAGGATTCGGCGTCTCTCTGCTTCGGCACGGCTCGGTCGGCGACGACCGGCGGTTCGAGGCGGGCTCACACACGCGGCGCGATCTCCAGCTGGCCTTGGCCGAAGCGGCACCCGACGCACCCGAACCGGTGTCAACGTGTCTGCGGAAACACCGCACCCTGCTCTCCCACGGACTGGCGGTGGTGGTCATCACCCCCATCCTCGAGCCGCCGACGCTGCACGAGATGATCGCACTCGCGGAACGCGGAGTCCCCGTGTTCTTGGTCTACATCGACGCGGCTTCCTTCGCCCCCGCAGCCCAGCCCGGATCGCTCGACCCTCGCGAGCGCGGCTTCCTGCTGCGCCTCCAGGCGGGCGGCGTACCCAGTCTGACCATGCGACAAGGCGACGACCTGCACGCGATCCTGAGCGCGCGCGAGCCCAGTGTGGCCGTGCGGTGAAAATCGGTCGGAGACTCCTCCATCTCGTCGCGTTCCTCGGGTTGGCTGCGGCGACCGCGATCTCCGTGAGCCGCATCGTGCAGCCGGCCATCAGGCGCGACCTCGTGCTCGTGGCCGCGCTCGCCGTCGTGGCGGGGGCGCCCGGGCTCATCCATCGCCGCCTGTTACCTCTCTCATTGGTACTCCTACCACTGGGGTGGTACGTCGTGATCCGACTGGCCGTCCCCCTCCCTCCCGAGATCGATGGATGGCAGGCCCAGTACCGCTTCTACACCGGCGAGTTCCAGTACGGCATCGCGGCCTACGCGAACGACATCTTCCCCTTGACGCTGGCCGGAGTGCCTGGCCTCAAGCTGCTCCTCCTGGGGTGGGAGTTCGTGGTAGTCGGAGTAGCAGCCACCCTCACCCTCGGCGGGAGGAGGCCGTTATTGGGGGCGGGCATGCTACTCGCGGCGCTCGGTGCAAGTCTCACCGTCGACGCGTCGTCCGGCGACCGCCTCATTGCCGGCGCCTTCCTGCTGCTCACGGTGCTGGTGCTGGTCACCGCCCAAGGCCTCTCGCGTCGCCGCTGGGGGGTGGGAGATGCTCTCGCGGGCCTGGGGTTGGGCGGCATCGGGATCGTAGTGGCTCTCGTCGTTCTCTCCAGCCAACCTGGTCTCGTGCATCAAGGATGGCAGGATTGGAAAGAGTGGGATCCCTTTGGACCCGGCAGTGGAGGCGGGACGGTCTTCAACTGGAGGCAGAACTATCCCCGCCTGCTCGATCCGGGGAACAACGAGCCCGTGATGCGCGTGACCTCGCCCCTGCCCACGTACTGGAAGGCCACCACTCTCGAGGCATTCACGGGCAACGGATGGGCGAGCAACGCCACGTTCAGCTACCGAGTGCCCGACGGAGTCGGCCCACGGTCCATCCACGTGCCGGAGCTGCGGCCGCCGGGCGACGAGGTCATCTTGAGATTCGAGCTGAGCGGAGTGACCACCAGCTACTTGTTCTCCGGCGGACGCCCGACCAGCCTCACCCTCGACAGCCCCAACCCTGTGTGGGCGAGCGAGACCGGAGCCTTGAGTACGTCGCGGACCATCGAACCGCCTATGAGCTACCGGTTGACCGCGGTGATCCCTCGGGTGCGGCCGGAACAACTCGTAGGCCTGGGAAAGGACTACCCGTCTGACTACCGCGAGGCCTACCTGATGCTCCCCATGTTCCCGGCGGAGCAGGTGCGCCAGAACCCTTCTCTGGAGCAAGAGTGGAACACGACCTGGAGTCCGCGCTACGAGAACGATGAGTTCCGCGACATCTACGCCCTCAACCGGACTATCGTCGGTGACGCCACCGATCCCTATGAACAGACCATCCGCATAGAACGGTACCTGCGCACACACTTCCGCTACTCGCTGCTGGTGCCGCCGTCTCCGTTCTCGTCGCCTATTGCGGCCTTCCTGTTCGACACCCACACCGGCTACTGCCAGCACTTCGCCGGCGCGATGGCCCTCCTGCTGCGCTTGAACGGCATCCCTTCGCGGGTGGCCGTGGGCTTCATCACCGGCAACCTGGTCGACACACAGACCTACGAAGTGACCACCAACAACGCGCACTCCTGGGTGGAAGCCTACTTCCCGGGTCAGGGCTGGCTGCCCTTCGACCCCACACCGGGAAGGGCGCTGCCCTTGGCGGGCGCATCGTCCACCAGTCCAGGATTCACCGATCCCTTCCCCCACGATAAGCCGAACACGGGCGCGACCACTGCGCCCACCGTGCCCGACGCGCGTGACCGTCTACGGGAGGATGTCCGTGCCCCCGGCGCGAAGACCGCGGGTGTCTCTGTGCTCTCGCGTGTGCTCGTGCCGCTCGCCGGAGCGCTCGCGCTCGCGGCGATCCTGGCCGCGTGGGCCGCCCTGAGACGGCGTGTGCGCGAGCGAGGACTGCACAGAGGCACCGCCGCCGAGCGGCTCGCGGCTTCAGTACGGCTGCTGCGCGCCGATCTGGCCGACTGGGGTCTGCCCGTGACCAACGCAAGCACGCTCGACGAAGTGGCCGTCATGGCCGGGAGCGCCGCAGCGGGCGTCCTTTCGCCCGTCGCCGAGTGGGCACAGGCCGTCTTCTTCGGGGGCTATGCGGCCTCCAACAGTGACGTGCGGACGGCGGAGCGTGCGCGCCGCCGGGTGGTCACCGGCCTGCGCCAAGAACGGAACTGGTTGTGGACCGTGTGCGCGTGGTACGGTCTCTCCGGCATCGCCCGGCGCCTATCAGATCGCGTCGCCGGCACGCATGTCGTCTGGATGAGAAGGAGCCAGGCATCGTGAGAGGACTACACAAACCGAGTCTAGCTGCGCGCAATGCGGCACTACCGCGCTGCGCGGCGATGGCGGTGGGCTCCGTGCCCTACATCGATCCGGACGAAGCCATCAGACTGATACTGGAACGGACCCCCGAGATCCCCGCTTGGCCTCAGCTACCCCGCCGCTCGTATTTGGAGAACATGTACGTGCAGTTCAGCGAGGGCCTGCCCGGCGTGGTCATCGATGAGCCCGGCCTGCGGGCATATGTGCAGCTCGACGCGGCGGCCGAAGAAATCGGCGCGTTCCTCGATAAACTCGACGGCGGCGACCCTGCCGCCTTCGCGATCTCGCCCGGCTACGCCGCCGCCCTGCCGATCCTGGGCCGGGCGCTGAGCTCGATCGAAACGCCGCCACCCTTCGTCAAGGGCCAAATCACCGGTCCGGTCTCCTTCGGGCTCAGCGTGCCTTTCGAGGACCGGCGGGCCATCCTCTACGACGACACCTTCCGCGACATCGCCACCAAGCTGCTCTCCGCGAAAGCCCGCTGGCAGGCCGGTCTGCTTGCGCTCTGGGCGCCGACGTCGGTGCCTCTGATCATGGTCGATGAACCCTCTCTCACCCAGGCCGGTTCGGCTTTCGTCTCGATCCCCGAGGCCATCGCCTTTCCCGCGCTCGAGGAGTGTCTGGCCGCGATCGATTGTCTGACGGGCATCCACGTGTGTGGCGCCACCGATTGGGGACGGGTGATCGAACTGCCCCTCGACGTGCTCAACTTCGACGCCGCCGACCACCTCGACTCCTTGCTGAGTCACGGCGACACGGTAGTCGGCTTTCTGGCGGAAGGCGGCCTGCTGGCCTGGGGAGTTGTGCCCAACGATGAACGCGTCTTCACGCTGACCGCGGAGGTTGTCGGCGGAAGGATGGTCGACGGCGTCGCCGCCCTTGCTCGTCTCGGCGGGTCCGAAGTCGACACCGTGTTGGCGGCCTCCTTCGTATCGCCCGCGTGTGGCACGGGTTCACTCCCGGTGGACGTAGCCGAGCGCTGTTTCGCTCTGGCGGCGGAGACCTCTTCTTGGCTGCGGGCCCGACTCTGAGGTGCTACGATATGCTCGATACACACACGGGGGCGCCGTTCGCGCCCCCGTGGTGCGTCCGGTGAAGCGCCTCGCCACAGCCCTCTCGCTCTTCTTCCAGCCTATCCTCGTGGGCACCTACGTCATCGTGGCACTAAGTCCGGCCGGGGCGGCATCGCCCGCCGCGGCCGCGGGATGGGCCCTCCTGACAGTCGGACTCTGCACCGGAGTGCCGTCTCTGGATCTTGCAAGACGGATGCGGGCCCACTCCGTGTCCGATTTCCAGCTGGCCGTGAGGACCCAACGCCTGCGCCCCCTCCTGGTCTCCCTTGCCTGCACGGCTGTGGCGTTGACCTTGGTGGCGCTCGCACACGGACCCAAGAACCTCGGGGTAGCGCTGGCCGCCGCGCTCGTGACGGGGACCGTGATGACCGTCGTGACAACGCGGTGGAAGATCAGCTTCCATGCGGGCGGTGCAGCAGGCGCCGTCGTGCTCCTGATCTGGCAGTTCGGGGGCGTCGCCACCCTCCTGCTGCCGGCACTCGCCGGTGTGTGCTGGTCGCGCATCTATCTTCGACGGCACACCATGACCCAAGTGCTTGCGGGCCTGGTCGTCGGCGCCGCTCTTACCGCCGGCGTCGTCGCCGCCGCCTAAGAGGCTGCTGAGGGCGCGAGGGGCGAGTTGGACTACAATAGAGCAACCATGAGCAAGACCGCCCACAAGACAGTCCCGGAGTTCTCCCTCGACCGCTGCAAGCGGTGCGCGATCTGCAGCCACTTCTGTCCGGCGGGAGCAATCACCGCGGACAGCGCTGGGCGACCTCGTCTGGCGGATCCCGAAGCCTGCACCTCGTGCCGGCTCTGCGAGCAACTCTGCCCCGATTTCGCCATCGAGATGGTTTCAGACGGTTAGGCGCAGGTAGCGACGGCATCCGGCGTGGCGTCACCGCCGGCCATTTTGCGCTCGAGTTCCCGCAGCTTGGCCAACGGATTGGCGATGCAGGGCGCGCTGCCGAACTGCGACAGTCTGCGCATGAGCACGTACTCTTCGGGATCCTCGCCCCGGGCAACGGCCTCTTCCTTCAGGTGAGCCTCTTCCGCCACCGCCTCGTCTACCGCTGCGTAGTGGAGAAACCCGCCTTTATGCAACAGACTGTCGCCCAATTCCGGATCGGTCAGCATAGAGCCGACACACGGGAATGCGTGCCAGTATTTGGCCACCACCCGCTCGTTGAGATCTTTGTCGATCTCCTGCCCGGCCAGGTTGTACGCCACGTAGTAGGTGTTGCCGCAGGGAGCGCTCTGCACCACTCGAGCTTCGCGAATCACCCCATCCCGGCTCTGGATGACGATCTTGGGGCGGCCGATCTTGTAGACGCGCTGGAACTCGCGGATAACCGGCTGATCTTCACGCGCATCGAGCGAGCAGGCCGGCTTCGCGAACGCTGATTCCAGCCCGAGATCAGTGCAGATACGCTGCACCTGCCGGCGGACGCCAGGGCTGAGCCAGGCGGTGTCGTCCTGGAAGTAGATGATCGCGCGGCTCCCGGCCTGCTTCACGAGGGCGGGCAGACTCAACAGCAGATCTTCGTGAACGTTGATGACGATGGTGACGTCGTGCTGTTCGATATCCGCGGGAGGAGGCAGGAATTCGTCTGAATCGTCGATGTAGAGCGGCAGCCGGGCGGGGAGCTGCAGCAGGCCGACGATATCCTCGGCGAACTGGATGGGATATTGATCCCGGCAATGCTCGCAGAAGCTGGCACACCCCGTGCACAAGTTCGAGTCGTTGGTGAGATGCATGATCACACGCTGCGCAAATGCGTCGTCGTAGCTTTTCGAGAACGCTTTGGGCACGGTTGATTCCTGGCTCTCGTCTCCCGAGTAGACAAAGAACAGCCTCACGATTCCACCTCTTCTGGAAGCACTCCTGGATGCAGCAACCGCGTCAAAGCGACGCCTCGTGCTTCTTCTCTGTCCATGGAATCTTCTTGATCCGCCAACCGGTCGAGCACGACTCCGACCCGCTCGTCGGGGCGTCCTTCGCGCTCCCACAGTTCAACGACCGTCGTCGCCATCGTGAGCGCGTCATCGAGGTCGGCGCACGCCGACACTTCGGCTCCCAAACGCGGATGCCGACCCAGCCGGCCCCCCACGAGCACCCTCCAACCCGACGCCGCAGGCGTAAGCGCCACTGTCGGACAGACGCGCATGCACGCGCCACACCCCACACACCGCGACTCAACCATGCTCAGGTGACCATTCGCAAGAGAGAATACTGCCTCGGCACACGCCTCCATGCACAGGCCACACCCGATGCAGTCCGCTTCGTGCAACAAGGGGCGTTCCTGGCCGATGAAACCCACATCGGCGATCTGAGGCTGAGAGCAGGCGTTCGGACATCCGCTCAGGGTCACTTTGAAGCGGTGATGTTCCAGCATCCTGCCTGTCCCCACTTTGCGTCGCACCACACCGGCCACGTCGAGGCCGTCGAGGGTCGCGGTCAGCGCCGCGGCGGCGGCCGCCACATCGACCACAGCCCGAGGGCAGCCTTCGGCTCCCCGGCACACCCGCACCACGAACGGACCCTGAGACACAGCGTGGAACACCCTCCACTCCTTCCCCTACCTTGCTCTGATGGACCCAAGTCCTTGGTCCGCCACCCTTCAAACGTTTCCACTGCTATTGGAGTATAAACATCGGTTTGGAGCCCGTCAACCTAACCGGTCTTTCTACTGTGGGAACGGTGTGTACATTCTGTCGCCGGTACGCTACACTAATTTAATGACTCAGCCGGCCAGCAGCGTGCTGTCACACAATGCGACGCTCGATCTAACGGGCGCGTTGGCCGATTCTACTCGCTACGGGATCTACCAGGCCATCGTGGAAGCAGCCGGAGAGCCGCTCACGGTCATCCAGGTGGCCGACAGTTTCAGCCTGCATCCGAACGTAGCCCGCATGCATCTGCGGAAGCTGGTGGACGTCGGCCTTGTCCTCGCCGGCACCCGCAAGTCGAAAGGCGGAGGGCGACCGGCCCGCATCTACCATCTGAGCAATCAGGCGGCCAACCTGCAGTTCCCCCCCCGCGACTACCGCACGCTGGCCGCACTGGCACTCCAAGCCGTGACTACCCCCAGTGGGGACCCGGCCGGGGCACTCGAGCAGGTGGGAACAGAGTTTGGTCGCGAAGAAGGTCGACGAGGGCTGAAGCGGGACGATCTCGATCCTCGGCGCAGCAGCCTAGACGAAGTGCTCGCAAGCCTCTACACGACGCTCGTGCTGCTGGGCCTCTTCCCACGGATCGTGCGGCAGGCCGACGGGTGCGTAGACCTCGAGATCAGGAACTGCATCTATCGCGAACTCTCCGCCCAGTTCCCCGGTATGGTGTGTCATCTGCATGCGGCCGTGTTGAGGGGGATGCTCGAAGAGTATCTGCTGGGGATGGAGCTGGAGACCAAAGCGCCCACGGGCACCGACGACAGCTCGTGCTCCTTCATGGTGCATATCTCGACGAAACCGCAGGTTCCGCGGGCCGAGACCGAAGCCACTCCCTGAGGCCTGCTCAGACTCTGAGACCTACTCAGAGCTCCCGGACGAACCTGTTGAAGATCAGACCGGCTACCAGACCGGCGATCGCGGCTATGATGACCACAATGACCCCCGTAGTCCGCCCCGCGCTCGCCGACACGTCTGACGGCTTCTGAGTCGATTCCTCGAGCCTCGAAGTGGGCAATCCGCCCTGGAACCACGACTGTTGTCCGGGAAGCCAGTGGACGTTCGCGGTGTGACACTCCATGCACCGCTTGCCTAGAGTCTCCGGCGTGAAGTCTGGGTGGGCCGCCTTCACATCGTGGCAGCCGAAACATACCTTAGCCGTGGGCTTTGGAGTGAAGTCCTTGTCGTGGCCGCCGTGGCAGACGGGGCAGCCCACACCGTTACGGCCGTGGTTTTGCGAACGCCAGGTATCCACCACGTCGGCGCTCACGTAGCTATGGCACGTGACACAGGTCGGCTCTCCGACCGGCGCCGTGACCACCGTCGTGGTAGAGGTCTCGGCAATGGCGCTTCCGGTTCCCACGAGCAGCACCACCACGGCCACAACGAGACCGAGCGCCGTCGCCAGCGTCCGCATCTCCCGCCCCCCGCTCACGCGAACCCCAAGAAACCGAGAAGGGTG
>CAZDGO010000030.1:11392-12795 GCA_964504825.1 uncultured Gaiellales bacterium | reverse complement strand
ATTCGAACCATTCGACTGGGCCCTCAACCCGCATCATCCGCGCTGGAGGCGGCTCCCGCCACATGTGCGTGCCCGTCTGGCCGAGAGTGAGACCGCACATGCGGTGCGCGGTCTTCTTGAGCACCTCGAGGGGGCCAGAACCGACGCCCTGCTCGCGCGGCGTTTCGCCGGAGCCGTCCGGCATCTGCAGCCGCGTTTCGCCGCTGACCGGGAGCTCGGCCGGTCGCCCGATCCGGTGGTCGCCCTGCTCGGTCTGCTGGCGCTGGAGATGAGGGTCGTCGGCTCAGGCAACGCTCAGGAAGCCGCCGCGGGGTTGAATAGTGTGCCCGAGGCGGAGCAGGCCTCCGACGTGTGGCGGGCCTTTGCCCATCTGGCTCCCATGGCGCGGCTCATCGCCGGCAGCGACGACGCGCAGGCAGCCTACCGTCTGGCCGAGTTCGCAGTGTACGACCTGGTCCCGGTGCTCCTTGCTCTGGGCAACGGAGTCCTGCCACGCGATCCGGGCGACGCAGTTGCCGAACAAGAGGACGCGCGGTGCCCGGAGGAGAGACGCGGTATCACCCAGTTCTGCGGCTTCACGAAAGAGGTGGCCCCCAATGTGACTCAGGGGCCGGTTGGCACGGTGCTTGTCACGCTGCCGCATATGGTGGCGGGTCACGCCCTGTTCCGCATCGACCACGCACTAGCCCACGATCTACTCCCGGATGACGTGCTCTCCGGGGTCCAGCACCGAATGGCCGTCGAGTACGGTCCTCAGGCCGTCGAGGCCTTCGCCGAGCAGGCCGGACCGCTCCGCCGGGCCCTACGCGTCAACTGGGAGCGACGCGAGCAAGGACGTTTTCGCAGCGGTACGCACGTGGGCATCACCAACCTGCGCCGGTTCGTCACTGTGGAAGATCTGCGGCTGTTCCAGCGCTTGAAGGCTCCGCAGGCGCTGAGCTACTACTTCCACCTGCTGGTGGACGTGTCATACAGCATGCTGCAGGATCGCAATGCTGAGAAGGCGCTGGCTATCGCCTACGCGTTCACCGATCTGCTGACCGCCGCCCGGGTGCCGGTCGATGTCACTCTCTACGCCTCAGGCGTCACCGAGCTCTATGACCACCAGTGCGACACTCTCCAGCCCTGGTTCGGTGGCAGCTTCGGCTACCTGATGTCAGGCACTCTCGAGATGGAGGCGATCGCCTTCGCAAAACAGAAGGCCGACCGCCTGCGGATGCAGCGCAAGATCTTCGTGGTCGTCACCGACGGCACGCCGGCAACGATCTCACTGGGGGCCGTGGGAGCGGGCTCGTTGCATGAGTACTACCAGGAGGCGCTGCTGCCTTGGCTGACCGCTGCCGACATAGAGTTGGTCGCGGTCGGTATCGGCGTCGAGCCGGACTACCACCGACGGGCGGTGG
>CAZDGO010000030.1:0-11292 GCA_964504825.1 uncultured Gaiellales bacterium | reverse complement strand
TGCAGCGCGAGGGTCGCCCACGATTGCAGGGTGCCGGTACTCATCACGAAGTTGAAGGCATGCACCCGCTTCGCGAGGATCTCGCGACAGACACCGGCGACCTGCAGTATGGAGTCGAGCATGCGCGCATGCTCGGGTAGCGCGAGGGCGGGAAGCTGCTCGAGCAGGACGGTGCGCTCGGTCTCGAGGTCGAGGAACCCCATGCGCACCGAGGCCCAGCGGCGCAGGTAGGCGGCCGAGAGTTCCTTGGTGCCCGGGTACAGGTTGGGGTACTCCCCGGGGTTGAAGGTCGCGTAGATGCGGCACCAGGCATGTTGGTGCACCACTTCGTTGTCTTTCTCGACCACCACCAGTGCCCTCGAACCGTCGAGCAGGCCGTGGAGCACGAACCAGACCTCCTGGCCGGTGGCGTTCATCTCCTCGAGAAGCAGCAGTCCTCCCTGGCGCACAGCTGTGGTCACGAGCCCGTCCTGGAAGGTCACCGTGCCCTGCCCGGCGGGTAGGAGTCTGCCGATGATGTCGTCTGTGGTGGAGAGGCCATGCAGGTTCATGCGGTAGACGGGAGCTCCCATAAGAGCGGCGAAGTAGCGCACAAGCTCGGTCTTGCCCACGCCGGTGTGCCCGTGGAGGGCCAACGGTGTGTTGAGGCTGTAGGCGAGGGCGCAACGGTAGAGGAGCGCGTCGTGGTCGAGGTAGAAACCCAGCGGCGGCACGAGATCTGCCCGACCGGCGAGCAACGCGGCAGGCCAGCGGTTCAGAACCAGGCCTCGCTCCACGCTTTGGCCTTCTTGGTCGAAGAACGAGCCGGTAAAGAGCAGCCGATCGTCGTCGACTCGGTACACATGATCGTGACTAGTGCGCTCCGTAGGCACCACTGAAGCCGAGGTGACGTTGCGGACCTTCGCCAGCAGCGTATCCAGGTCCGCGGCTGTGAGATCGGGATACGCTGCGTGATCCATGTTCTCCCCGGTCCGTGGCCGACTGGTCACAGGACGGAGGCCGGTCCAAGATGCTGGACCGGCCTCCGTGAGGTCGCTCTCGCTACGCCCAGATTACTCTGGGACTAGATCACGAGGTTCCATTTGGCGCGCATGTCCTGCCAGGACATCCCGGATGCGGCGTCGGCCGCCATGTCCGGGCCTTGCTTGGCGAACGTAGCATATACGCCTCTGTCCCAGCTGGTCACCCACTCTTCGGAGACCGCACCACCGCTGGCCACGACCGGGACGTTGATGCCTTCCTTTGTAAGGAGTTCGGCGACCCGGTGGAACGCGGACATCGTGGTCGTCATGAGGGCGGTGCCCGTCACGAGGTTGGCCTTGTTGTCCTTGGCGGCCTTGACGACCGTCGCTTCCGGCACGTCGGAGCCAAGGTCGATGACCTTGTAGCCGTTCGCCCGGATCAGAGCCGCGGCGACGTTCTTGCCGATGTCATGGATGTCGCCGTGGGCGCAGTGCATCACCACGGTGCCCTTCTTGACCACGGCAGAGCCCAAGGCCTTCTCGGCCATGTTGAGCCCCACCATGAGAGCGTCGGAGGAGAGGATCACCTGGGGCAGGTAGTAGACCCCGTCGTCCCAGAGCTTGCTCACCTCGCCCATGCCGAGGATGAGGGTGTCGATCACTACTTGGGGACCCTTGGACGCGATGGCCGCCTTGGCGGCTTGCGCCACCACGTCCTCGTCGCCGTCGACGACTCCCTTGGAGATCGCTTGGAGCGCCGGGTCCGTGGAAACGGCCGCCGCCCCCCTCTTCTTGGGTGCGATCTTGAGGTCGTAACGGATGAAGATCGGGTCGAAGTTGGTTAGATCGCTGACTGTCTTTGGCATCGATGCCCTCCTGTGATTCGAGGATCTCGCCGTGGGCGGGTTGGTTCCCGCCCCTCCGGTGGATGTGCTCTCTCGCCGCCCCTTAGAAACCGTAGGAGGTGACGTCGAAGCCCGGCACCTTCTTGTACTCGCTGAGGCACATGTCGACGAAGTCGCCCTGGTTATCGGGCAGCGCCTCGACATCAGCGCGGGCCTTGGCGAGCGCGTCCTTCTCGAAGTCGGATAGCAACATCTTCTTGTCGCCGGCGATCAACTCAGCCGTCTTCAGCACGGCTGCCTTCGCCCGCAGGTAGTAGCTGTCGACGTTGGCCACGATGGCCTTGCCGATCTCGTACGAGTTGTCGGGCGACAGCATGAACCCGTGCACGTCACGGTACTTGTCGCTCGCGATGTTGATGGCCTGCAACTCCTTGGCGTAGCCGAGCTCGATGGCAGCGTTCATCTGAGCCACGTTGTAGCCGAGGATCTCGGTGAAGACCTCGACGCTCGAGCCACCGAACATGTCGTGGTACTCGACCGCCTCGTTGCTCCACAGGTCGACCACCGCCGCCACCAGGTTCGACTGGAGCTCGGCATGCGCGCAGGCCGAGGCAACACCCTCCATGGTGATGGGCACGCCGGTGATGGCCTTGATGATCGGATCTTCGTACGCGCAGTCCTTGGTGGGACCGGTGGCGCCGCACTCGTAGGCCACCAGGGAACGGGAGGCCGAGCAGGCCCGGGCCAGGGCGGCGACGGTGTGCGGGACGTCGGTGGCGGTGTAGCCGCCGGCCATGAACATGGCGGTGTTGCCGCGGGCGCAGTCGGTGTCACCACCGGGGGTGATGCCGTTCTTCTTGGCTATGGCAACGATCTGAGGCCACAGCCAGGCCATGTCTATGCTGGACAGCACGCCGATGCCGAAGATGATCCCCTTGATATCGTTCCGCTGGATGGCGTAGTCGAAGACTTCCTTGCCGCCCATGGTCTCGATGGAGAGCACGTCGGCGCCGTTGGCCGCGGTGGATTCGAAGCTCGCCAGCATCCAGTCGAGCTCCTGGCACTTGCGCATGTTCACCATGTCGGGCTTGCGCAGGTCGGCCACGGTGGATATCAGAGCCGATTTTAGGCCGTACTTGTCGTAGTACTCCTGCATCTGGCCCTTGGTCTGCTTGAAGATGGCGGCCGCCCACTCAGGCTGGCTGGTCATCTGGTAGATGTGCTCCCACTCGATCACGATGCTGGGAAAGCCCAGGGCCGCGCAGTGGCTGAGGGCGTCTTCCGTCATCCGCTGGTACTCTTTGAGGAGCTTCGCTTTTGTGGCCTCACTCCCTGGGCGGGGATGGGGCACGATCTGCGGGTGGACGTGCTTCTTGCCAAGCTCTACCGGGCCCAAGCCTATGGAAACCGGATGCTTCGCTGTGCCGAAGATCATCTCTTCCCAGCTGCCATATGCCATCGACGTATACTTAGGCATGCGTCTCCCTCCGTTGGTTCGTGTGAGTCCAGCCAGACCGCCAGCGCCGTGGACGCGCATCGGTCGGTCGGTCTGTGGCGCCGAATGAGATCACTCTATAGGCTGCACCTCCCCAAGGGCACACGGTGGCCTGCACCGGATGAAGAACCGAATGGCTCGCTGTGTGAGATCCTCGCCCGCTGCCTCCCCGAGCGGCGGGCACATCGCTGCATGCTCCCCCCAGGAGCATCCCGTGTACTTGTTTATACAACTAGACCCTGCTCTAGTCAAGCCCGAATTCCTCGGCGTATGGGTTGCCACCGGATGGGGGCCGCTTACCCGTCGTTGGGCCCTGCGATTACGCGACGAGATAGTGGTAGAGCAGCATATACATGAGCGCCCAGAGCGACACGACGGAGCCGATGACTCCGCCGATGTTGAGGCCGAGGAGAATGATGGTCGAGACGACCGTCAGGACTCCGACGACCAGTACCTCCAGCATGACTCGATTCCTGGTGTTCACGTTGCACGACCTCCTGGTAGGGGACTGTCGCTGGTATGCGATGGCCTAGATTAGATCTTCGAGTAGAACGACCCCACCCACAGCGCCGTCATCACGAAGACGAGGTTCCACGCGATGTACGTCAGCGACATCAGCGGGTAGACTTCTGAGACCGTCCCGCTCACAGTGCCGCCCACGATGCCGGGAGTGATGGCCTTGAAGATATACGTGAAGGCCAGACCGAGCGCGAGGATGACTACCGTGCCCACGAACTTGCGAACCATGGGTACCTTATCGGCGGGGAGGCCCCAGTAGCCCGTCAGGCACAGGGTCCAGAAGATGACCCAGAGGCAGATGTCCAGTCCCAGGAGACCCTGAGCGGTATCCGAGCCTCTGACCGTCCATTCCAAGATGTACATGATGTACACACTGATCGCCGCCAGAATGACGACGCCGACGACAACCCCGACCTTGCTAGCTGTTTTGCTCATCGTGGCACCTCCCTACACGAGTCCGAGGTGCTGGACGAACACGAGCCAGACGAAACCCCAATGAAGAGGTAACAGGGAGAAAACCTGCGAGCCCGAGGTGAAGTTGAGACCCATGGCTCCTTCGGGCAATCCGTACTTGGCGAGGCGTGTCGTGAGCATGACCGACACAGCCGTGCCGACAAGGGCGATGGCAGTGCCGCTGGCCTTGCGCAGGACATCGGGAGAGAAGGTCTGTCCGCCGTCGAGCGTGCAGGAGAAGCATTCGCCTCCGCCCATGCCGAGGTACAGCCCGATGAAGAACGTGAAGAACAGACCCCAATAGGCGAAGACAGCCGAGAAGTTGGTCGCTGTCACAAGGGCGCTTTCGTCGGCGCCGCTCATCTTGCCCATCCACCAGAATACGTATGTGATTGCTGCCGCCACCGCCCAGAAGAGAATCAGCGCGAGTACGCGCTCCGTTGCTTTGGACTTCATAGTTCCTCCAGGAATCGTGAGAGGTCCGGCCATGGGTTAGATATTCAAATCGACCACTCCCTCCAGCGACTGCGGCGATTCCCACAAACGCGCGCGGCCCGGGCGGAAGCGGGGCAGCCGTCTCCCCATGACGGCTGTATGCTGGGAGCGCTTCGTAGGCGCGGGCTCAAATGGAGCATACGACGGAACACCCGGCCGAGTCAACACCCGTCTAGACAGATGTCAGCGGCCCGTCCGGGTAGTCCTGTGCTAACCTAAGCCGGACACCGGAACACCGGTGTGTTCTCACCTGCATCTCGGCTTGGATCGCAGTATCCATGCTGGGGGCACGGAGCCCGGGGAGGCTGACTATGCTGAGCACGGAACGCAAGACAGACATCATCGATCGATTTAAGAAGCACGAGGGGGACACGGGTTCGCCCGAGGTGCAGATCGCGATCCTCACCGAACAGATCAACGTCCTGACCGAGCATCTGAAGTTCCACAAGAAGGACCACCACTCCCGCCGAGGTCTTCTGAAGATGGTTGGCCGGCGTAGGCGGCTGCTCAACTACCTCCAGAAGATCGAGGTAGAGCGGTATCGCACAGTGGTGAAGGATCTCGGGCTGAGGAAGTAAGCATCAAGGTGCGCTCTGGGAGGGGCCCGGAGCGCGACGCACGGAAAGGTATGGGAATGGCAGAGCAGATGGTTGGTGGCGTGAGTACGACTGAGATCGTGGTGGGCGACAAGCGCATCACGCTCGAGACGGGGCGGCTGGCCAAACAGGCCAGTGGAGCGGTGCTGGTCCGCTCGGGGGACACGATGGTCCTCGTGACGGCGGTGCTGTCCAAGAACGAGCGGAATGTGGATTTCTTCCCGCTCACTGTCGACGTCGAGGAAGGCATGTATGCCGCGGGGAAGATCCCCGGCGGCTTCATCAAGAAAGAGGGACGGGCCAGCGACCGGGCTATCATCACGGCCCGGCTGATCGACCGCCCGGTGCGTCCCCTCTGGCCTAAGGGTTTCAACAAAGAGACGCATATCGTCGCTACCGTCCTCTCGGTTGACAGGAGCAATCCGCACGATGTGCTGGCGATCCTCGGAGCTTCCGCGGCCCTCTCGCTGTCGGAAGCCCCGTTCGCGGGTCCCATCGGCGCCGTGCGCGTGGGGCTGATTGACGGTTCTTGGGTGGTGAACCCGACCTATGAGGAGAGCGATTCGAGCCCGGTCAATCTGATAGTCGCCGGTACCATCGACGCTATCAGCATGGTCGAGGCGGGGTCCGACGAGGTCGACGAGGCCACCATGCTCGCCGGTCTCGAGGTCGCCCACGGAGCCATCAAGAAACAGGTCACCGCTCTCAGCGCGTGGGCGGCCGAAGTGGGCAAGCCGATGATGGTGTTCGAAGAGCGCGGTCCAGACCGACTCGTGATGGACAAGATCAAGGCCCGTTTCTCGGCCGAGATCATAGCGGCAGTGTCGGTCCTCGAGAAGCACGAACGCTCCGCGGCCGTGGCTGCCGTGAAGCAACAGGTGCTTGTCGCGTGGCCACCCACCGAAGGTTCCGCTGATGCCGCTGCGGAGATCGCTGGGCTAAACAAGGCCTTCGATGCTGTAGAGAAGGGAGTCATCCGGCGTCGCATCGCCGTTGACAAGGTGCGCCCCGACGGCAGAGCGTCCGAAGAGATCCGCGCGATCTCCTCGGAAGTGGGCGTCGCTCCGCGCACCCACGGTTCCGGTCTCTTCACGCGGGGTCAGACGCAGGTCATGACGTTGCTGACCCTCGGCGCCGGCCGCGACGAGCAGCGCGTCGACGGCCTCGGTGTCGACGAGCCCAAACGTTTCATGCATCACTACAAGTTCCCGCCCTTCTCCGTGGGCGAGGCGGGGTTCATGCGAGGTCCCGGACGCCGGGAGATCGGACATGGGCTCCTCGCTGAGCGGGCTCTGATCCCTGTTATCCCCGATCAGGAGACGTTCCCCTATACCATCCGTCTGGTCTCGGAGACCCTGGAATCCAACGGATCCAGTTCGATGGCCAGCGTGTGCGCCTCTACGCTGGCTCTGATGGACGCCGGCGTGCCGATAACCCGACCCGTCGCCGGTATCGCCATGGGCCTGGTGAAGGAGAAGGACGACTACATCGTCCTGACCGACATCGCCGGCGTGGAAGACCATCTGGGCGACATGGACTTCAAAGTCGCCGGCACGACGAACGGCATCACGGCTCTGCAGATGGACATCAAGATCCAGGGCGTGACGTTCCAGATTCTGCGCGACGCCCTGGAGCAGGCGCGGAAGGCCCGGCTGGCCATCTTGGACAAGATGCTCGCCGTCATCGGCACGCCCCGGGGCGAGCTCAAGGAGTTCGCGCCACGCATCGCCACCATCCGCATCGACCCCGACAAGATCGGGGCGGTCATCGGTAAAGGCGGCGAGACCATCCGGGGCATGGAAGCCGAGTTCGAGTGCACCATCGAGGTCAACGACGAAGGTCTGGTCAAGGTCTTCGCCACCGATGGCCGCTTGGGCGACGCCTGTATCGCCCGAGTCCGCAGCATCACGAAGGAGATCGAGCCGGGCGAGATCATCGTGGGTCACGTCGTCTCGACCACCAACTTCGGCGCGTTCGTCAATCTGAAGCCGGGCACCGATGGGCTTGTGCACATCAGCAAGCTGGGCGCGTCCCGTCGAGTGGAGACCGTGGAAGAAGTGGTGCAGCGCGGCGATCTGGTCAAAGTCGAAGTCCTCGACGTGGCCATCCAGAACGGCAAAGAGAAGATCAGCCTCCGGCTCGTTGAGAAGATGGAAGAAGGCAGCCAGGAGTAGCCGTCTCGAGCGCTGTCAGGCCGGACCGACCAAGGAGGGCCTGAGGCCATCAACGAGTACAGACTAGATGGGCTCGCCAACGGGCAGCGGCTGATCACCGAGCGCCTCGATCATCTGCGCTCGATATGTCTGGGTTTTTGGATACCGGTGGGTTCCCGCGACGAGATCGCGGGAACCACCGGCGTCACCCATTTCATCGAGCACCTGCTCTTCAAAGGCTCAAGCCGCTACACAGCCGAAGCGACCGCGCAGATCTTCGACAGCCTCGGCGGAGAGCTGAACGCGGCTACATCGCGCGAGTACGTTATCGTCTACGGGCGTTTCATCGATGAACAACTGTCGACTGCTATGGATGTGCTGGTCGACATGCTGCTCACGCCCACCTTCACCGACCTCGACCGGGAACGGGAGGTCGTGCTTGAAGAGATCGCCATGTACGAGGATTCGCCTCAGGAATTGATCCACGATGTATTGACCGAGACCATGTTCGGTGGTCATCCCCTGGCTCACCCGGTGCTTGGCTCTCGAGCTACCATCGCGGACATGCCCGAGGACGACATACGGGCGTATCACCGCCGTCACTTCCGCTTCAGCGACATGGTAGTAGCAGCGGCCGGCAATGTCGACCACGAGGAGTTGGCCTCGCTGCTCGTGGCCGAACACGGCGCTCCCGACAGCGCGGGCCTGCAGCCGGGCACAGTCGCGGCGAGCATCGAGCCCCGTCAGGCCTTCGTGGACAAAGAGACCGAGCAGATGCACGTCTGTTTGGGCGGTGAAGGTCTCGCCCGCAACGACGAGCGCCGTTTCGCGCTCTCAGTGCTCGACAGCCTGTTGGGAGGGTCGCTGAGTTCCCGTCTGCTCCAGGAGGTGCGCGAGAAACGAGGGTTGGTCTACAGCATCTACTCGTTCGCGAACATGTTCCGAGAGACGGGGCTTTGTGGTGTGTATTTCGGATGTCGGCCCGATCGCGTGGGTCAGGTGATGGAGACGGTGACGCGAGAATTGGAGCAGATCGGTCGCCGGCCTGTCCCCTCAGATGAACTCCACCGTGCCAAGGAGCATCTCAAGGGTCGCATCATCTTGGGCCTCGAGAGTACCTCGAGCAGAATGAGCAGGCTAGGGAAGGCTCTGCTCACCGGAACGGAGATCCTGTCATTGGACCAGCTGGCCGAGCGTATCGACCGTGTCACGGCCGACGACGTGCAGCAGCTTGCGCAGTTGCTCTTCGCTCCTGAACAGATGTCCGTCGTCGGCATCGGGAGCGACCGGAGCGTGTTCGAAGCGGCCGTACCCACTGGGAGGGCACATGCGGTGATCCGCCTAGAACAGGGAGCATAGTAGTCGTGGGAGCCTTCCTCGGTGTGGCGGTGTCCGGGGCTCTTGGCCAGATGGGGAGCACTGTCTGTCGCGCCGTCGAGGCCTCTGACGACATGCATCTCGTGGCGAGGGTCGATCCTACATACGCGGCGGAGGGCGATCCGACCTTGGCCGCGCCGACGTACGGATCGTTGGAGGCTGCCCTCGCAGCGGGTAACGTGGACGTTGTCGTGGATTTCACCCGGCCGGATGCCGTGCTGGGCAACATCCTGACCTGCCTGCGCCATGGCACGCCGGTGGTGGTGGGCACTACCGGGCTCGACGCCGGTGGGCTGGAGGCCGCACGCAGGGAGGCCGTCGCGAGCGGCACGCCGGTGTTCGTGGCGCCCAACTTCGCCTTGGGAGCAGTCCTCATGATGCAGTTCGCCCGTGAGGCCGCCCGGCATTTCGCGGCCTGCGAGGTGGTGGAGCTCCATCACGACCGCAAGCTCGATGCACCGTCGGGTACGGCCGCCCGAACGGGGGAGTTGATCGAGGCCGTCTGGCGAGAGGCCGGCAGCGAGCGCGTGGTCCCTATACACAGCGTCCGGTTGCCGGGGCTCGTGGCCCACCAAGAGGTCATCTTCGGCGGGGCCGGACAGACCCTTACGATCCGGCACGATTCCCTGTCTCGAGATTCGTTCATGCCGGGCGTGCTTCTAGCTGTCCGCTCGGTTCAGCGTCTGCAAGGACTCGTCGTCGGCTTGGAGAATCTGTTATAGGCGCGCGCCCGCGCGTCGACGACGGTTCAGCGGAGGCGCCAACGGTGCCGGAAGGCACACCTACACTCAGAGTGATACCGCTCGGCGGGCTCGGGGCGATCGGTCGCAACATGACCGTCGTCGAGTACGACGACGCTATGATTATCATCGATGCCGGGCTCATGTTCCCCGACGAGGAGATGCTCGGCATCGACCTTGTCCTGCCCGATTTCCAGTACGTCCTCGACAATCGTGACAAAACACTGGCCGTGGTCCTGACACACGGCCACGAGGATCATGTGGGTGCGTTGCCCTACCTGCTTAGGCAGCTGCCCGACCTGCCGGTCTACGGCACGCGACTGACACTGGGCTTGGTCAATGGCAAGCTGGGTGAACACGGACTGCAGGGACAAGTCGTTACGCGTGAGGTCGAGGCCGGTGAACGGCTCAGGCTCGGTCCCTTCGAGGTCGAGTTCCTGCAGGTGTGCCACAGCATCCCCGATGGAGTGGCATTGGCCATTCACACTCCCCTGGGTGTGGTGGTCCATTCGGGAGATTTCAAGCTCGATCAGACCCCAGTCGATTGTCGCGTGACGGCTCTGCATCGGTTCGGCGAACTGGGGCAAGAAGGCGTGCTGGTGCTCTTGTCGGACTCCACCAACGCGGGCACCCCGGGGTTCACCGAGCCGGAGAGGCTGGTGGGAAGGAGTCTGGAGTCCATCTTCGCCCAGGCGCCGGGTCGTATCATCGTCGCCTCGTTCGCGAGTCACATCCACCGCATCCAGCAGGTCTTCGACACGGCGGCGCAGTTCGGCCGTTCGGTGGCGGTCGTGGGGCGGAGCATGACGAAGAACATCAACATAGCTTCCAACTTGGGCTACCTGGATATCCCGGCCGGCACCTTGATCCGCCCTTCAGACATCGTCGAGATACCCGCGGATAGGCTTGCCATCATCTCCACGGGCAGCCAGGGCGAGCCCATGTCCGCGCTGGCGCGCATGGCCGCTCGCGATCATCATCTCCTGCATATCACCCCCGGCGACACAGTAGTGATCTCGGCCCGGCCCGTACCTGGTAACGAGCGCAGCGTGTCGCGGACCATCAACCGCCTGTTCGCCGCCGGCGCCGACGTGGTCTATGGAGCCGCCGCGCAGGTGCACGTGTCGGGGCACGCGGCCGCCGAGGAACTCAAGATGCTGCTCAACCTGGTGCGACCACGATACTTCATACCCGTGCATGGAGAATACCGACATCTTCATTTCCACGCCAAGCTGGCCATGAGTACCGGCGTTCCGCCGGAGAACGTCTTCATCATGGAGAACGGTGAGGTGCTGGAGGTGGACGCCGGCGGCGCCCGGATGGGAGAGCGGGTGCAGGCGGGCATGGTGTATGTAGACGGATTGGCCATCGGAGATTTTCGAGATGTGGTCTTGCGAGACCGCCACCATCTGTCTACCGACGGCATCGTGATCGCGGTCGTCACCGTGCGCACCCAGGATGCCGCTCTGGCCACCGAGCCCGAGGTTCTGTTCCGGGGGTTCGTACACTCCGGCGACATGGACGAGTTGGCTCAGGAAGCCCGCGCCCGGGTGGTGGCCGCCCTGCACGCCGACGAAGTGCAGCAGGTCACCGATTCTTCCATTCTCAAAGCGCACGTGCACGACACCCTCCAGCGTTTCCTGTATAAGGAGACCCG
>CAZDGO010000029.1:0-13631 GCA_964504825.1 uncultured Gaiellales bacterium | reverse complement strand
ATCGCTGCAGGTGGTCCGCGGAGAGACGGGCCTCACCCTTCGGCTCATGCCCTAGTACCGGATGACCGGGCGCCCCAGGTCGGGAAGGGGTTCGCCGAGCTTCTCAGCCAGCACCGAGGGCGCCGATATGGCGGCCGGATCGCCGTCTGAGACGTAGCGCAACTCTGGGCTCGAGGTGAATGCGTCGATCATGTGCTGAAGCGCGCTCCCGGTCACCTGGATGCGCGGGATGTGAAGGGGGCGGAACGCAGCGGTGAATGGCGACGACGTAGACCCCCCGGCCACCTCTACGGCCGCCTCGTACGCGTACGTCATGCCGTCATACTCGCCGGAGGCGAGCAGGCTTTCATTCTTCGGGTATTCGCCGAACGGCACCGACATCGTGCGTACTTTGTAGCTTTCGCCGACGTATTTCTCGATCGTCGCCGCGGCGACGGCCAGCTGCTTCCGACTCTCCCGCGACGACGCTTTCTTAAGGTTCAGGTGCGTCACCGTGTGGCCTCCGACCTCGTAGCCCCATGACACCAGATCGCGCAGTTTCCGTGTCTGAGCGTCGGGCTGGCCGAAGATGACGTTGTCGTCGGGGCGGACGTCGAGAAGAACATAGAACGACGCCTTGGAGGCCCAGCCTCCGCTCTTGACGGCCCGCTGCATGATGCCCACCGCGCAGTCGGGGTCGACAGAACCGTCGTCGAGGACACGGAATTGACCGGGGCTGGAGTCATCGAAGGTCAGCACGACCGGGCTCTTCCCGGCGGGGACCTCGATGGCACCGGCGGCCAGATCGGCGAGGTTGATCGGGTAGAAGGCCGCGGCTTGGAGGAGCTCGAGATCCTTGCGGAAGTTGGCGGGAGTGCGGGTCCACTGGCTCTCAGGGGTACCGATCTTGTGGTATTCGAGGACGGGGATGAGCCCGAACTCGTTGGCGCCTATCTCCTTGGCCGATTGCGCGGTCATGGGCGACCCCGCTGGGCCGGAACCGGGTGTAGCGGTGGCAGCCGTGGTTGACTTGGAAGTGGCGGCGTTTTTCGCGGTGGCCGTATCGCGGCCGCCGCCGAACACCAAGCCGCCCGCCAGACCGAAGATCGCTCCGCAGACGAACGCCAGGGCCGTGAACCGTACGATCTTGTCATACCTCAACATGCTGCTAGAACGGTAGCAGACCTCGAGCCGTTCGGCTACTCTGGGCCTCCAGGCGAAGCGTCTCTGGTAGACTCATATGGCATGAATACCTTGGTTTCGAGAAGAACGCGCCGGTCGGCCCGCACAGCGGGGCC
This sequence comes from uncultured Gaiellales bacterium, assembly GCA_964504825.1. Classification (GTDB taxonomy): domain Bacteria; phylum Actinomycetota; class Thermoleophilia; order RBG-16-64-13; family RBG-16-64-13; genus JAJZQZ01. The sequence continues at coordinate 12,354 of CAZDGO010000029.1, read as the reverse complement.
CGCTCTGGCGGTGATCGCGGTGAGCATCCTGTTGGCCTTCGCGGTGGGTTTCGGCGCGTTCTGGGCCGTGGGGGCCCGCGTGGCCGGCGGCGGATTGTCGCTCCCCCGTCTTGGCCGTGGCGGCGCTGTGGGTGCCGCGGGACAGGCGGCGATCAAGGCGTCCCCGGAGTCTCAAGCCCTACCCGTGGTAGATCTGAACCGGCTTCGCGACCTCTCGTACACTCCGGTCAAGGGGATCTACATCTCCAGCTGGGCGGCCGGCTCCAAACAGATCCTCGACAAGCAACTGGCGCTGGCCGACCGCACCGAGATCAACGCGATGGTCATCGACGTCAAAGACGCCACGGGATATGTGTCGTACGCTACCGACGTGCCCTTAGCCAAGGAGTTCAAGCTGGTGGAGCGGCGGATCCGCGACATCGACGGACTCATGGCGACCCTGGAAGAGCACAAGATCGTGCCCATCGCCCGCATCGTGGCCTTCAACGATCCCATTCTGGCCAAACGCCGTCCGGAATACGCCGTCAAGAGCAAGAGCGGGGGTATCTGGCTCGACAACAAGAAATCCGCGTATACCAACCCATACGACCGGCGGGTGTGGAAGTATCTGGTCGATCTTGGCGAAGACGCCGCCGATCGGGGTTTTCAGGAGATCCAATTCGATTATGTGCGTTTCCCGAGTGACGGGAAGATATCCGACGCTGTCTACCCCGGCGCCGGCGGATCGAAGGAAGACACGATTGCACAGTTCCTTGCGTACGCCCGCGGGCGTCTCGAGAAGCGTGGCGTGTGGGTCTCGGCCGACGTGTTCGGGCTCACGCTATTCGTTAAGGACGATCTGGGGATCGGGCAGAAGATCGAGAAAGTGTCGAGCAACGTCGATATCGTGTGCCCGATGATCTACCCCTCGCACTACTACACGGGAGCATATAACCAGAAGAACCCGAACTTCCATCCATACGAGATCGTCACGGCCGCTATGAAGGACTCCACACGGCGTCTGCGGGGCACCGGAGCGATCGTTCGTCCGTGGCTGCAGGACTTCTCACTTGGGGGAGTTACCTACGGCGTTGAGCAGGTGAAGGCTCAGATCAAGGCGGTGGAGGAGCAGGGATATACCGAATGGCTCTTGTGGGATCCCTCGCTCAAGTACACCGAAGGGGCCCTTCAGCCTCAGTAGGCGACCCTTCCGGCACGAGCCTCGCGCGCGCTCATCGCGTCCTGTCGGCGAGGCGTCATTCTGAAACGAGATCCAAGATCAAGGCTACTTCGTCGCAATCCGGGAAGTGGATGCAGTGCACGCATTCCTGCCAGATCTTGTGCGGCAGGTCGGCCTTGTCCACGCGGTGGAAGCCCAGACCGACGAAGAACGGCTCGACGAAGGTGAGCGCGAACACCCGCCGGGCTCCCAAAGAGCGGGCGTCGGCGAGCGCGGCTTGCACCAAGAGCGTGCCAATGCCCTTCCCGCCCGCCTCCTCAGCGACGGCAAGTGAGCGTATCTCGACGAGGTCCTCCCAGGCCACGTGAAGCGCTACGCACCCGACGATGCGGCCGTCATCTTCGGCCACCAGATAGTCGCGCACATGCTCGTAGAGGGAGTGGAGCGAACGTGGCAGCATTAGCCCCTCGGCCGCGTATGCGTTGATGAGTTTCTGCAGCTGGGGTGCGTCGGCGAGCGATGCGATGCGGACGACTGCGGTCATGCGGCTATTCTATCGTAGCGTGGTGCCGTAGAATGCCGCTGCAGTAGAAGCACCTCACCCGGCCTCGCCGGGTCGCGTCATCCAAAGACACAAGGAGGGGACGTGTCGGTCACGCAGCTGTCGGTGTTTGTGCAGAACAAGCGGGGACGCATCGCGGAGTTGCTTAGCGTGCTCGCCGACCAGGGGATGTCGGTGTTCGGATTCTCGCTATCGGAGGTGAGTGACTACGGGATCGTGCGCCTGCTGGCGGAGGATGGACCCGCGGCCCACGGGCTGCTTGAGAAGGCAGGCTTCACCGTTGTAGCCAATCCGGTCGTGTCCGTGATCCTCGACGATCGAGCGGGGTCTCTGGCCGATGTGGTGGGACTCTTGGCGTCGTCGGGGGTCGACATGGACTATCTCTACCTGAGTGCGCGTCGCTCGGCGGTGATCAAGGTGGACGACCCCACTGCTGTCGAGAGTCTGCTGACCGCCGCGGGATTCGTCGTTCTGACGGATAAGACTTCCACCAGGCCGAGACGAGCCGACTGACGAAGTTGACTGACCCGGTGGTTACCGATAGAATTTGCCGACCGCGCCTAGACTGACTGCGACGCGGGCGTCGGCGGTAGATCGTGTGCGGTCGCCGGCTACGAGAAGTCAGACACTCTATGAAACAGGGGGTACCTGGATGAAACGGCGTCACGTTGTACTGTTGCTTGTGGTTGCGCTGAGCCTGCTCGTGTTCGGCGCGATCGGATGTGGTGGTGGTGATGAGACGACCACGACCGCGGCCCCGGCGACCGACACTACCGCCGCTCCTGTCGGCACCGACACGACCACGGGCGCGCCCAGTGGCGACCCGATCGTGTTCGGTGCGGTACTGTCGGCGACCGGCCCCGGGTCGCCCCTGGGCGAGCCGGAGCGGGCCACGTTGGGCATGATGGAGACAGAGATCAACAAGGCTGGGGGAGTCCTCGGCCGGCCGATCAAGGTCATCATCGAAGACGACCAGACCAACCCTAAAGAAGCCGTGACCGCGATCAACAAACTGTTGCAGCAGGACAAGGTCGTGGCGGTCCTGGGTAGCTCCACTTCCGCGTCCACATTGGCCCTCAAGCCGATCACCGAGGCGGCGGGCATCCCGCTGATGGCCCTCGCGGCGTCGAACGCGATCACTGCGCCCCCCATCACGTGGACCTGGCGTGCACCACCGCGCGACTCTCTCGCCGCGCAGACTGCGCTCACCTACATCTCGAAGGTCATGAAGCTCACCAAGATCGCCGTGCTGTATGACGAGAACGCGTACGGCGCCTCGGGTATGGCTGAGATCGAGAAGGTCTCTCCCGACTACGGCCTGACGATCGTGACAAAACAATCGTACAAAACCGAAGAGACCGACCTGACGGCGCAACTCACCAAGATCAAAGCCGCCAACCCTGAAGTCGTGGTCGTGTGGGGAACCAACCCCGGTCCGGCGATCGCGGCCAAGAACATGAAGCAGCTGGGAATGACCCAGCCCTACGTGGGCAGCCACGGCATCGCCAACGCGAAGTTCATCGAACTGGCCGGTGCAGCCGCCGAGGGAGTCATCTTACCCGCCGGGCGTCTGCTGGTGCCCGATTCGTTCACCGACCCGGCGCAGAAAGCTGTGGTAGACACGTTCGTCACGGCGTACAAAGGGGCCACGGGCAAGATGCCCCCGACCTTCGCCGGTCACGCGTTCGGCGGGCTGACGCTGCTCATAGACGCCATCACGCGCGCGAACAGCACCGATCCGAAGGCGATCCAGACGGCTCTCAACGAGACGAAAGGCGTTGCCACTCCGGACGGCATCTATAACTACACCCCCGAGAATCATGACGGCCTCGTTGCCGACGACCTCACGGTAGTGCAGATAAAAGGCGGCACCTGGGTGCTCGCTCCGCAGTAAGCCGAGTACCTGGTAGATTCACGGCGGCGGCCCGTCGGCCGCCGCCGTGGAAATCCTTTTTTCGCAGTGAGCGTACCTAGGGGGGTGGTGTGGCTCTCGACCAATTTCTGCAGTACGTCTTCAGCGGTATCACCAGCGGGAGCATCTATGCTCTGACCGCGCTGGGTTTCACGCTGATCTACAATGCCACCGATATCATCAATTTCGCCCAGGGTGAGTTCGTGATGCTGGGCGGGCTTACGGCGATCAGCTTGTACCGATGGGGTGTACCTCTGCCCGTCGCCTGTCTCGGCGCCGTGTTCGTGGTGTTGCTCATAGGGGTGGTCTTCGAGCTGGCGGCCATCCGTCCTCTGCTCGCCGCCGGCATCATGACGCAGATCATCGTGACGGTGGGCGCCTCGCTTGCCTTTCGCACAGCCGCCATGCTCATATGGGGTCGGGAAGCCCTTCCGTTGCCACCGCTGAGTGGTGATACGCCTATCAATGTCCTCGGCGCGACGATCCTGCCGCAGACGCTCTGGGTGCTGGGAGTCACCCTAGCTATCGTGGTGGCCCTACAGGTCTTCTACAAGCGCACGCTGACGGGGAAGGCCGTCCGAGCGTGCTCGGTGAATCCCACCGCTGCTCGACTGATGGGGGTTTCGTACTCGCGGGTGGTGCTGTTGTCGTTCGGCCTGAGCGCGGCTATCGCGGCCACCGGGGGCGTACTGATCGCTCCTGTCAGTTTCATGGGCTACAGCTCCGGGGCCCTCATCGGCCTCAAGGGGTTTGCCGCCTGCATCCTTGGAGGTCTCGGCAATCCGGCGGGCGCCGTCGGGGGTGGTCTCATCCTGGGGATCCTGGAGTCCCTGACCGTGGGTTTCCTGCCCATCGAAGGCTCGTCGGGATACAAGGATGCCGTTGCCTTCTTGATCCTTCTTCTGGTTCTGTTCGTTAAGCCGCAGGGGTTGTTCGGGCAGCGGACCGTGGAGAAAGTGTGACCGCAGCCACACAGGTGGTGGGCTATCTCCGTCGGCACTCGGCCTTCATCGCCTTCGCGGTCGTGGTCATGGCGGCTCCGCTCTTCGTCCGTAGCACCTACTACCTGTCCATCTTGGCGTTCACCGCTACCCGCCTGATGGTCGTGCTCGGTCTCAACCTGCTTCTCGGCCAAGCGGGGCAGATCTCCTTGGGGCACGCCGCGTTCGTGGCCATCGGGGCGTACGGTTCCGCTATCCTGACCACGCGCTGGTTGGTCGACCCTTGGCTGGCGATGGGCGTCTCGGCGTTGTTGGCCGGCGTGGTGGCCGGAGTCCTGGGGATTCCGACCTTGAAGCTGAGAGGCCATTATCTGGCCATGGCTACCCTGGGATTCGGCGAGATCGTCTTCATCCTGTTGATCACGCTCAAGTGGTTGACGCTGGGCAGTGACGGGATCACCGGCATTCCCTCGCTCTCCTTTGCCGGACTGGACCTTGGGCAGCCCAAGGCCTACCACTGGATCGCCTGGGGAGTCACGCTGGTGATGCTCCGTATGGCGTTGAACCTGGTCGACTCGCGGGTGGGACGCTCTCTGCGGGCGTTGCATCGGACGGAGATCGCGGCCGGCTCTCTAGGAGTCAACACCTCGTTCCGCAAGGTGCAGATGTTCGTCGTGTCCGCGGTGTTCGCCAGTATCGCGGGGAGCTTCTACGTGCACTACATCCACTTCATCAGCCCTGACAGCTTCACCATCACCTTCTCGGTGGTCCTGCTGACCACCGTCGTCATCGGAGGGGTGGGGAACGTGTGGGGTGCGGTGTGGGGAACGATGCTCATGATGTTCCTGCCCGAATACCTCAAACGCTTCAATCAGGACTACACCAATCTCGTGTTCGGCATCATGATGATCGTCATCATGATCTTCCTGCCCGGAGGATTGGTGAGTTTCGGCGCGGTTTTCGCCCGTGCGCGCAGCCGGTTGCGTGGTCCCGACCGCGCGGGCCTTGAGGAGGGCTGATGCCGATCCTTAGTGTGCAGGGAGTGTCGAAGCGCTTCGGGGGCTTGGAAGCTCTCAAAGATGTGTCGTTCGCGCTCCATGAGGGCCAGGTGAAAGCACTTATCGGTCCGAACGGCGCGGGAAAGACCACACTCTTCAACCTGATCTCGGGCATGGATCGGCCGAGTGGCGGCCATGTCTTCTTCCGAGACCGCGATCTCGGCAGGCTACACCCGCATCAGGCCAGCGGGCTGGGGATCGGCCGCACCTTTCAGCACAGCAAAGTCTTCGATGACATGACCGTGCTCGACAACGTGAAGGTGGGTCGCTACGGACGGGGTCGGGCCGGCATCTTCTCCGCGTTCCTTACCCTTCCCCGGCACCGGCGCGAGGAGCGCGAGGTGCGGGAGGCGTCGCTGCAGGCGCTGAAACGGGTGGGGCTGGAGGGGCGCGTGACCGAGCTTGCGGGCAACCTCCCCATGGGCGACCGTCATCTGCTTGAGATCGCCCGCTCGTTGGCGACCGAGCCGCGGGTGCTGCTCCTGGACGAACCCGCGGCGGGGCTCAACAACGAAGAGACGGAGCAACTGATAGGGATCGTGCGGCGCATACGCGACGAGGGAGTTACCATCCTGCTGGTGGAGCACGACATGGGTTTTGTGATGGACATATCCGACGAAGTGGTGGTGCTCGACTACGGCAGGAAGATAGCGGAGGGCCCTCCCTTGATGATCCAGAACGACGAGCAGGTCATCCGCGCCTATCTCGGCGACGATCTCTAGACCATGTTGACCCTCACCGGAGTCAAGACCGGATATGGCCGCATCGAGGTGCTTCGCGGGGTCGATCTCGCCGTCGGCGACGCGGAGATCGTCACCATCGTGGGAGCGAACGGAGCCGGCAAGAGCACGCTGCTCAAAGCGATCTCCGGCATCATTCCCGCCTGGTCGGGCCAGATCGAGTTCGCCGGTCGGCGGCTCAACCGGATGAGAGTGGAGACCATCGCCTCCCTCGGGTTGATACAGATACCCGAGGGGCGCCAATTGTTCGGGCCGATGACGGTGGAAGAGAACCTTCAGTTGGGCGGCTACACGCGTCGGCGCGGGAAACGGTCGCTCTCGGCTAAGGTCGACGAGGTCTACGCACTCTTTCCCCGCCTGAAGGAGCGCCGCCGCCAGCAGGCCGGGACGCTGTCGGGCGGGGAGCAACAGATGCTGGCTGTGGGGCGCGCGCTCATGGCTGAGCCCAGCGTACTCCTGCTCGACGAGCCATCCATGGGGCTTGCTCCGCTGATGGTCAAAGAGATCTTTCAGACGCTTCGCGATCTCAACACTGACGGGCTGGGCATGCTTCTTGTAGAGCAGGATGCCCGCATCGCTCTCAGGTTGGCGCATCGCGGGCTTGTGATGGAGCGAGGACGGGTTGTGTTGGAGGACTCCGCACAGGCGCTCTTGAACAACCCCGAAGTGCAGGCTATCTACTTCGGTCAGCATGCCGGCCACGGTGGTTCGAAGACGGAGGGTCGATGAACGAGATCTGGAACTCAGAATACGAGACGATGGATCGCGACGAGCTCCACGATCTGCAGCTCCGGCGCCTGCAGATGACGCTCCGCTGGAGCTACAAGAACGTGCCCTTCTATCGCCTCTCTTGGGAAGCCGCAGGCTTTCGACCCGACGACATCAAGACGTTGGACGACCTGAAGATCGCACCGTTCACTGTCAAGGAAGACTTCCGCAAAGCATATCCCTACGATTTGTTCGCCGTGCCCTTGGAGCGGGTCGTGCGCATCCACTCCTCCACCGGCACGACGAGTCGCCCCATCGTGGTGGGCTATACCCGCGGCGATCTCAACACCTGGGCCGAGCTCTGTGCCCGCGTGGTGACCGCGGCCGGCGCCCGTCCCCACGACGTGGCTCAGGTGGCGTTCGGCTACGGGCTTCAGACCGGCGCCTTCGGCATGCACGGTGGCCTGGAGCGCATCGGAGCGAGCGTGATCCCCGCCTCCACGGGAAACACCCGGCGCCAATTGACCATCATGCGCGACTATCACAGCACGCTGCTTGTGTGCACGCCGTCGTATGCCATGTACATCGCCGAGACGGCGTCAGAGTTGGGCTTCGATTTCCAAGATCTCGATCTGCGGGTAGGGTTGTTCGGCGCGGAACCGTGGACCAACAACCTCCGCGACGAACTCGAACGGCGCATGGGCATCGTCGCTTTCGACAACTACGGACTGACCGAACTCATGGGTCCAGGCCTGTCGGGCGAGTGTGCGGTCAGGGACGGCCTGCATATCAACGAGGATCACTTTATCGTCGAGGTCGTCGACCCCCTGACGGGAGAGCTTCTCCCGGAAGGCAAGGAAGGCGAACTCGTATTCACCTCGCTCACCAAGGAAGCCGTGCCGGTGGTGCGCTATCGCACGGGTGATCTCGCCTCCGTGAGCTTCAGACCCTGCGCGTGTGGGCGCACCCTGGCCCGGCACACAAAGGTGTACGCCCGCACCGACGACATGATCATCGTGCGGGGCGTCAACGTGTTCCCTTCGCAGATCGAAGACGTACTCATGGAGATCGAGGAAGTAGAACCGCACTTCCAAGTGCTGCTCGACCGGAAGGGCTCTCTCGACGAGATGGTGGTGCAGGTCGAGGTGGAGCCCGCCTTCTTCCCGGACGCCGTGAAGCGCCTGGTTGAATTCGAGAGGCACATCGAAGATCGACTTCAGGAGGAGTTGGGTGTGCGGGCTCGAGTGAAGCTCGTGGAGCCCAAGACTCTGCCTCGACACACGGGCAAGGCTCGGCGGGTCATAGATCGGCGCACATAGAGGGCCGCGCCGCGGCACGGAGCGGGGAGAGGTTCAATGACGTTACGCGTGGGGCTCGACGCCGAGGTCGAAGCCGAAGTCACGGAGGCCATGACGGCGGCTGCGGTCGGTTCCGGCTTGGTAGCCGGCCTCTCGACCCCTTCCATGGTGGGTCTCATGGAGAGTGCCGCTGTGAAGACCGTGGCCGCTTTCCTGCAACCGGGCACCTCCACCGTCGGGTCGCGACTCGATATCACCCACCTGGCGCCCACACCCGTGGGGATGCGCGTCCGCGCGCGCGCGACGCTGCAAGAGATCGACGGACGACGACTCGTGTTCCAGGTGTCGGTGACCGACGAAGTGGGGGAGGTGGGCGCCGGCGTGCACGAACGATACCTCATCGACCTTGCCCGCTTCGAGGAGCGCATCGAGTCACGCACTCGCTCATCGCGCCCTGTCGACGAAGCGTCATCCTGAACGGATCTCTAAAGTGGACGCGTACTCCGAGGGGCGGTAGACTGCCCTGATGCCCGTGAGCATAATCGGAGGCGCGCACAGGCGTCTCCTAGGCCCCGTACCTGGAGGTAGCAGTGGAGGACCATGAGTTCCTGTTCACATCGGAGTCGGTCAGCGAGGGACATCCCGACAAGCTCGCCGACCAGATCTCCGACGCGGTGCTGGATGCGGTGCTGACAGAAGACGCCAACGGCAGGGTCGCCTGCGAAACGCTCGTCACTACGGGACTCGTGGTGATATCGGGTGAGATAACCACATGCACGTATGTGGATATCCCGGCTGTCGCCCGCCGCACTATCGCCCGCATCGGCTATACCAGGGCCAAGTACGGTTTCGACGCCGAGACCTGTGGCATCATCACCTCCATCCACGAGCAGTCCCGCGACATCGCGCAGGGAGTGAACAACGCTCTCGAGATGCGCACCGATCCCGGTGACCAAGACGAGCTCGATCGCCAGGGAGCCGGCGACCAAGGCATGATGTTCGGCTATGCCTGCCGGGACACCGATGTGTACATGCCCTTGCCCATCCATCTCGCGCACCGGCTCGTGCACCGAGCCGCGGAGGTCCGCCGCGGAGACGTCATGCCCTACCTCAGACCGGACGCGAAGAGCCAGGTGACGGTCCGCTATCGCCACGGGAAGCCTGAGTTCATCACCGCCGTGGTCATGTCCAGCCAGCACCGAGACGGCATCGATATCGACACCCTGATGCGGCCCGATCTGATCGAGCATGTCATCCGGCCTGTTCTGCCGCCCGATCTGTACGACCCTGATTTCAAGCACACAAAGCTGTATGTGAACCCCACAGGCAAGTTCGTCGTCGGTGGACCGATGGGCGATACGGGCCTGACCGGGCGCAAGATCATCGTAGACACCTACGGAGGGATGGGCAGGCACGGGGGCGGATGCTTCTCCGGGAAAGACCCCTCGAAAGTCGATCGTTCCGGGGCGTATGCCGCCCGCTATGTGGCCAAGAACGTGGTTGCCGCCGGCTTGGCCGATCGATGCGAAGTGCAGGTGGCTTACGCCATCGGCGTCGCCCACCCGGTGAGCGTGATGGTAGATTGCTTCGGCACCGAGGTCATCTCCGAGGTGCGCATCCGCGAGCTGATACTCGAGCAGTTCGATCTGCGTCCGGCCGCGATCATCCGCGACCTCGATCTGAGGCGACCCATCTACGAGAAGACCGCCGCCTACGGTCACTTCGGCCGCGAAGATCACGACTTCACGTGGGAGCGTACGGACAAGGCGGCCGACCTGCGCCGGGAGGCCGGACTCGACTGACGCAGAGACAGCGTGCGCCGGACCCCGAGGGCGGCATGATCGTTCAGGTCGTGCCGCTTCTGGCCGTCAGGTCGCTGGGTCGGCGTGTGTTCGACTACCGACTTGTACGTGGCGCGGGGAGCCCAGCTACTGATCTGCCGCTCGGCGCTCCGACTGAAGGTGCTCTGGTGCGCGTGCCCTTCGGGGCGCGCACAGTTCTGGGGATAGTCGTTGCCGAGGGCTCCTCGGGAGTGGTCCACCCAGACGTCCTGCTGGCGGCCGAGCGTGTCGCCGCCGACCCTGTTCCGTCCGACCTAGTCGATCTCGCCGGCCGCCTTGCCGACTACTACCTTGCGCCGTGGGGGGCGTGCCTGCGCGCCGTCACACCGGCTCATCTTCTAGCTGCTTCACGCCCGCAGCGGGAGCACCTGGTGACGTGGGCGGCGCCCCGCGAACCACCCACGGACCTCGGTTCCGCGTTGCCTACCCCGGCCCCGCGGTCGCTCACAGAGAAACAACGACGATTGCTCGATGTCCTGCCACCGGGGGGATTGCCGGTGGCCGACGCCTGCCGCCTCGCCGTTGTGGGGAGGGCGGTGATCGATACACTCGTGCGCAAAGGGCTCGCGGAGACGTGGAAACAGGCCTGCCCGCCGCCGGCCGCCGTCGCCGACCACCAACCAATCGGAGCGCCGCCCGACCCCTTCGAATTGACCGGTGAGCAGGAGGCTGCGGTCAAGGGACTGCTGGAGGCGCTCGGCGTACCAGAGCCGGAGCGACGTCTGCTGTGGGGCGTGACGGGCAGCGGGAAGACCGAGGTCTATCTGGCCGTGCTCGAGGAAGTGGTGCGGACGGGCGGTAGCGCTATCGTACTCGTGCCGGAGATCGCGCTGACCGGGCAATTGGTCGCGCGGCTTCGCAGCCGTTTCGGTGGGAAGGTAGGCATGCTGCACAGCGCCCTGTCGTCGGCGCAGCGCGTGCGGGAGCATCGCCGGATGGCGGCCGGTGAGGCGCAGATCGTCGTTGGAGCCCGCTCCGCGGTCTTCGCGCCGCTCACAGATCTGAGGGTGGTGATCGTGGATGAGGCCCACGACTCCTCGTATAAACAGGAGGACGAACCCCGCTACGACGCGCGCACGGTCGCCTGGTGGCGCGTATGTCAAGCCGGAGGGCTACTCATAGAGGGCACGGCGACTCCCCGGGTGGAGTCTTTTGCCGCCCGTACACCACGTCTGATCTTGCGTGAGCGCCCGGCAGGCGCCACGCTCCCGCAGGTAGAGGTGATCGACATGCGGCGGCAAGGGGGCAGCGCGATCTTGTCTCCGCGGGCCCGCGCGACCCTCGACGAGACGCTTGGCAAGGGCGAGCAGGCGGTGGTGCTCCTCAACCGCCGCGGATACGCGGGCTTCCTCCAGTGCGAAGTCTGTGGTGAGGTGTGCATGTGCCCGCGCTGCGAGATCTCGCTGACCTATCACCGGCAGCGCAGAAGCCTGGTGTGCCATCACTGCGGACTGCAGGTGCCACCACCATCGGTGTGCCCCTCATGCGGGCAGGGCACGTTCAATCGGGGGAGCCCGGGAACGGAGAGACTCACCGAGGAGCTGCAGCGGTCAGTCCCACGGGAACGCCTGTTTCGGCTCGATTCGGACGTGGTCACCAGCGGAACGCGCGTGGGCGAAGTGTTGACGGCGTTCGCCCGGACTTCCCCGGGTGTGCTGGTCGGCACGCAGATGGTGGCGAAAGGGCACGATTTCCCTCTCGTCACACTGGTGGTCGTAGCCGATGCCGATACCGGTCTCTACGTGCCCGACTTCCGGGCGACCGAGCGGACGTTCCAACTATTGGTGCAGGTCTCCGGCCGGGCGGGCCGCGCCCAGCACCCCGGACGCGTGCTGGTGCAGACCTGGAATCCTGAAGTGGGCTGTATTAGAATGGCCGTTAGCCGCGAGGTAGAAGGTTTTTACCGGGGTGAACTCGACGCGCGGGAGCGTCACGGATATCCGCCCTATAGGAACCTGATCCGGCTGGTATGTGGGTCTCGTGACGAGCAGCGGGCCGAGGCGGGGGCGCGGTATCTGGCCGAACGCCTGCGCGTGTATCTGCGGTCCGATGAGGTGCAAGGACCGGCGCGGTTACCGCGCCTGCGAGGGCGGAGCCGCTGGCAGGTAGTGGTGGCGGCGGCCGACGCGGACGGC
>CAZDGO010000028.1:0-13657 GCA_964504825.1 uncultured Gaiellales bacterium | reverse complement strand
AGTTCCACCCCACCGGCCTGCTTACCACCAACATCCTCATGACCGAGGGCGCGCGCGGCGAGGGCGGCTACCTGCTCAACGATCTGGGCGAGCGCTTCATGGCCAGGTACGCGCCCACGGTCATGGAGTTGGCCCCGCGGGACATCACCTGTCGGTCGATCCAGACCGAGATCAACGAAGGCCGGGGCATCGGGGGTAAGGACTACGTGTATCTCGATCTGCGTCATTTAGGCGCCGAGAAGATCAAGGACAAGCTGCCCGGCATCCGCGATCTGGCCATACACTTCGAGGGGGTGGACCCCGTGGAGGAACCCGTCCCCATTGTGCCCAGCCAGCACTACTCCATGGGTGGCATCGACACCGACATGGACGGACACACCAACCTCCCCGGCTTCTATGCCGCCGGCGAATGCGCCTGCGTGTCGGTGCACGGCGCCAACCGCCTAGGCGGGAACTCCTTGCTCGAGACCGTGGTGTTCGGCCGCCGGGCGGGGGTCGCGGCTTCCCAGTACATCCAAGGACTGCACCAACGAAAAGACGCCACGCCTGCCGGCGAGCGGGCGGTCGCGGAGATGGAAGCCCGCGTGGGCGAACTGGCCGCCCGGGGACACGGCGCCGGTGCCGAGGATCCCTACGTCATCAGGGCCGGGATGACCACCGCCATGAAGGACCATTTTGGCATATTCCGGGAGGCCTCCACCATGCAGGCCGGCCTCGACACGATGCTGGGCCTCAAAGGCCGCGTGGGCAAGGTGGGCCTCCGGCACACGGGGGCTGTGCTCAATCTCGACCTGATTCGCACCGTCGAGCTGGAGGGCATGGTCGATGTCGCCCTGGCCATCGCGGCCGGCGCCCTAGCCCGCACCGAGTCGCGGGGTTCGCACTCCCGCACCGACTACCCGGAGCGCAACGACACCGACTGGCTACGGCACACCCTGGCCACGTACCATCCGGAGGGCCCGCGGCTGGGGTCTTCGCCGGTGACCCTCGGCATGTTCGAGCCACAGGAGCGTACATACTGATGCCAGACGCACGGTTTCGCATCGCACGGTGGGACCCGGAGCACGACGCGCCGGGGGCAGTCCGCTACGAAGAGTTCACGGTGCTGTACGAGTCCAGCCTGACGGTGCTCGAGGGTCTCTTCTACATCCAGGAGAAGCTGGACGGATCCCTCTCGTTCCGCTACTGCTGCCGTGCGGCGGTGTGTGGGTCGTGCGCCATGTACATAGACGGGACGTACCGGCTCGCCTGCCAGACCAATGTGCGCCACCTCGCCGGCCCGGAGATCAACGTGGAACCGCTGCCGCACATACCGCTGGTGAAAGACCTGGTGTGCGACATGACCGACTTCTTCGCCAAGTACGAGTACATCAAGCCGCATCTGATACGGAACTCGGCCGACCCGGAGAAGGAGATCCCTCAGTCACCCAAAGACAGGCACAAGCTCAACATGCCGATCGATTGCATTATGTGCGGCAATTGCTACAGCTCCTGTCCGTCGGTGTGGGGCGAGGACAACTACCTCGGTCCGGCCGCGTTGCTGAAGGCCTACCGGTTCGAGGTGGACTCCCGCGACGAGGCCCGTCGCGAACGGCTGCCCCGCTTCGACAACGAGCGGGGCGTCTACCGCTGTCACACCATCACGAACTGCGTGGAGGCCTGCCCGAAGGAACTCAACCCTACGGAAGCCATCCAATGGCTCAAAGGGGCGGCGGTGCGGCGCCGGATACTGGGCAGGTTGAAGTGACAGTCTCACGTAGTAGTTCCGGGGAACCGGCGTCTCGAAAGGAAGGTGGACGTTGAGCCTGTTGATCAAGAACGGGACCATCGTGACGGCGGCCGACGAGTACCGTGCGGACGTCCTTGTCGACGGTGGGAAGATCATCGCCATCGGCGGCGGCCTTGACGACCGGGCGACAAGAATCGTCGACGCTCAAGGCCGGTATCTACTGCCCGGCGGCATCGACCAGCACACCCACTTCGCCCTGCCGTTCGGCGGCACCTTGACGCGGGGCTTCGAGACCACCGCCGCCGCGGTCGTTGGCGGCACCACCACCGTCGTCGATTTTGCTCCCCAGGCATCGGGACTGGGACTGGTCGACTCGGCGATCAAGCACGACGAGGAACAGGCCAAGGGAAAAGCGGCGAGCGACTATGCGTTTCACGGCATCGCCATGAACGTGTCGGAGCAGCTGTTCGCGGAGTTCCCCAAGCTCGTGGAAGCGGGCGTACCCACGGTCAAGCTCTTCATGGCCTACAAAGGCACGCCGTTCATGGTCGACGACGGCATCCTCTTCCGCTTCCTGCGCGACGCGAAGGCGCACGGCATCACGGTCATGGTGCATGCTGAGAACGGCGACATCGTCGACGTGCTGCAGAAGGAACTCGTGAAGGCCGGGCATCTGGAGACCCGCTACCACGCCCACTCGCGGCCGCCGCTGGTGGAAGCCGAGGCGACCGCCCGAGCCATGTCGCTGGCCGCGATGGCCGACGCGCCCATCTTCGTGGTGCACGTCACCTGCGCCGAAGCCGCGGAGGCCATCAGGACGGCCTACGCCGCCGGACAGCGGGCCTACGGGGAGACCTGCCCCCACTATCTGACCTTGACCGTCGACAACCTGGCGAAGCCCGACTTCGAAGGGGCCAAGTACATCTGCTCGCCGCCGCTTCGTCCCCAAGAGCATCTCGACGCGCTGTGGCAGGCGGTGTCGCGGGGAGGGTTGCAGGTCATCGGCTCCGACCACTGCGGGTTCGACTTCGCCACGCAGAAGCAGATAGGCCGGGACGACTTCACCAAGATCCCCAACGGGGCGCCTGGAGTGCAGTACCGCATGGCCGTCATGTGGACCCACGGAGTGGAGACCGGCCGGATCACCCGGCAGAAGTTCGTCGACCTCTGTTGCACGGCTCCGGCCCGCTTCAACGGGCTCTTCCCTCGAAAGGGGCATATCGCCGTGGGGTCCGACGCCGACCTGGTGATCTGGGATGCCGGTTACCGCGGCACGATGGGCGTCGCGGGCAGTCTGGAGGACGTCGACTTCAGCCCCTACGAGGGCATGGAACAGAAGGGGCGCGCGGAGAAGGTGTTCCTGCGCGGCAAGCTGACAGCCGACGCCGGCGCCTTTGTGGGCGCGCTGGGTCAAGGCGTGTGGGTGAAGGGCGAGCCGTTCGGGGCCGCGTATACGGGCGCCGTCTGATGGGAATGGAGAGCCTGCGCGTCGATGGAGCCCGTCTTCGCCGTAGTCTTGAGCAGCTCGCCGAGATCGGGGCGACGCCGGGTGGAGGAGTGCAGCGCCTCGCCCTCTCCGACGAGGACAAGAGGGCCCGCGATCTCTTCGTGAGCTGGCTGAAAGAGATCGACCTTGAGGTGACCGTCGACGAGATGGGCAGCATCTTCGGCCGGCGCGCAGGGACTCGGCCCGATCTTCCCCCCATCCTCACGGGGTCGCACATCGACTCTCAGCCGGAGGGCGGTCGCTTCGACGGGGCGCTCGGGGTCATGGGAGCGCTCGAGGTCATGCGTGCGCTCCGCGATAATGATGTGCAGACCGAACGCTCGGTGGTGATCGTCGATTGGATGAACGAGGAGGGTTCGCGGTTCTCGCCCGCCATGATGGCGTCGGGGGTGTGGGCCGGCAAGCTTGACCGTGATTGGATCTACTCCCGCACCGACCTGCAGGGCACGGTCCTGGTGGAGGAGTTGGAGCGCATCGGCTACCGGGGTTCGGCGCCGGCCACGAGCTGGCCGTTCCATGCCTACTACGAGCTGCACATCGAGCAGGGTCCTATGCTGGAACGGCTTGGGCTCACCATCGGCATCCCCAAAGGCATCCTGTGCCTCCATTGGTACGACGTCTATCTGGAGGGGAAGGCCAACCAAGTAGGCCCCACTCCGATGGAGGGGCGGAACGACGCTCTGTGCGCGGCCGCCGAGATGATCCTGGCGGTGCAATCGGTGCCCGCCCGCATGGGCGGGAACCTGGTGGCCACGGTGGGCCAGATCGAGAACAAGCCGAACTCGCGGAACATCATCCCGGGGCGGGTGCACTTCACCGTCGACATCCGCTCCTGGGACGACGAACTGGCCATCGCCGCCTGGGACCAACTTCAGGAAGACTTCAGGGCCGCGGCGGAGAAGAACGGCTGCCCGCTGCGCATGGAGCAGACGTGGCGGGTGGAGCACACCGCCTTCGCCGCGCACCTGGTCAGCCAGGTGGAAGACGTGGCCGGAGGACTCGGGTACTCCATCAATCACATGGTGAGCGGCGCCGGACACGACGCCGGCTACATGGCTATGCTCGGCCCCACGGTCATGATCTTCGTGCCCTCCATCGGCGGGCGCAGCCATGTGGAAGTGGAAGCCACCGACTGGGACGACTGCGCGGCGGGCGCGAACGTGCTCCTACAGGGTGTGCTGCGGTCGGCTTCGGAAGCTTAGGAGGCTCGCGCGCGTAGCGCCGGAATGAGTACGTTGTTCTCCAGGTGGACGTGGCGGTGCACGTCGGCTTCGAGGGCTTGGAGTTCCCGGTAGAGGGTGCTGAAGGTGAAGCAGGCGTCCGGCGGCGTCTGGTAGTTCGAGGTGATGCCCCTGATCGCGTGCAGGGCACTTCCGGCGCCGTCGTGCTCGGCCTCGAGCTGCTCCAAGAGTTCTAGGAGCTCAGGAGAGGGCGCGTCGTCGGGGCCCAGCTCGCGTAGCCGGGGGAAGACCTGCTCTTCCTCTTTCCGCAGGTGATCCTCGAGTTCCGCCTGCAGCTGCCCGTACACGCGGCCCAACTCCGTGAGCTCGGGGTGGTTCGGGCCGTGCACCGAGATGACTTTGGCGAGGTCGCGGTCCACCCGAGGCATCTCCCGCTCGAGGAAGGCGTGGTGGGTCTCGACGATGTGGTCGGCGAGAGTGGCAGGAGCCTCCTGGATCCAGTCGACATAGTGCCGCTCTTCTTCGTGCTCGAGCTCGACCGCCCGCTCGATCTCGGCCAGAATGTCGCGCGCCGAAGCGCCCGTCCCGGCCAGCGCCTCTGTTAGTGGCCGGTCGCCGTTGCAACAGAAGTCCACCCCGAAGCGCTCGAAGACCTCTATCGAGGCCGGGATCTTGGCGGCGATGTCTCCCACCCGCGTCGTGCCGTTGATGTCCACTGGCCCTCCTTTAGTGCGTGTAGACGCTTTAGTGCGTGCAGACGCACAGAGGGTACCCCATCGCGGGGGAATTAACAACATCACGCTAGTGGAAACCCGGGGACAGGACATCCGCGCATTCCCTCTGCCGCGGTCGGGCCTCCGCTAGAGGCCGGCGAGTCGCCGTATGGTCGGCAGCAGCAGGTCGTCCTCTAGCTGGATGTGTCGCTGGATGTCGGCCTCCAGGGCAACGAGCGCTTCGAAGAGGGCGGGGCAGTCGATGCACGTGTCCGCGGTCGCCAAGTAGTCGGACGCGTGGGCACGCATCGTGCGGAGCGAGTCCAGAGCGGCGGCGTGCTCGTCTTCGAGAAGGCTCAGCCGGTCCTCCAGGGCTCGCCCCTCCTCGGCGGAGAGCGGAGGAGAAGACCCGTGTGTGCCCTCCGGGCGTTCCTCGCCCAGCTCTTTCAGCAGGGGGAACACGTAGCGTTCCTCCTCGGCGAGATGGCTCTCTAGTCCGCGTCTGAGTATGTCGAAACTGCGTGCAACCTCGAACAGCGCGTCGTTGGCGTCGCCCCAGGCGAGCAGCACCTTTGTGAACTCGTCTGCGACCCGAGGGAACTGGGACGCGAGGTAGCCGTGGTGGTTCTGGAGGATGTGGTCGGCCAGGGTGCCGGGAGAGGCCTGTGACCAGTCGGCGTGGAGGCGCTCTTCCTCCTCCCGTGCTTGGATGGCTCTCTCGATCTCGGCCAGGATGTCTCCCACCGACAGGCCTGTCTCAGTCAAAGCTTCCACGAGGGGACGGTCGCCATTGTGGTAGAAATCAACACCGTATCGTTCGAACACAGGAATCGACACCGGCACGAGCGTCGCGATGTCGCCGATCTTCATGCTGCCTGTGATCTCCATTGCCGTCTCCGATGGTCGGCAGGTTTCGAGGCAACTACCAGTCTAATCCTACCCCGTTGGAGCGGTTTCGACAACTCCAGGCGCATGTGCGAGGGCGCGGACGCGCGACGGCGCGCGACGGGATTCCCACTCCTCCGACATGGTGCGATATTCTGGCACGACAGAGGAGCTCAAAACGCTCCTTAGACCGGAGAGTGGAGGAGCGCATGGAGGTAGGCCGCGAGCTGCTATGGAACGTGCCCCACTGGGCCGAGGTGTTGATGTATGTCGGCGCGGCGGTGGTGTTTCTGCTGTTGGCCACGGATGTGGTCCGCCGCATCTACATGTACCGCCGGGGAGGTCCCGCGTCCCCGGCGACCGACCGGTTGCTCGGCCGGGTGGGCGACCTGCTCAAGGACGGTCTACTTCAGCGGGCGCTCCTCAAGGATCGTTACGCCGGCATCATGCATCTGGGCATCTTCTGGGGCTTCCTCGTGCTTCTCGCTGGAACGATCATCCTCGTCTTCCAGATCGACCTGGGCTTCGTCTTCTTCCAGGGCGACTTCTACCGGGTCTTCTCGTTCGTCATGGAGATCGCCGGGCTCGCACTGTTGATCGGCGTGATCCTGGCTGCATATCGACGGTTCATCGTCCGTCCGCAGAAACTGGACACGCGGGTGGAGGACTACTACGCGCTGGGGATCCTCTTCCTGATAGGCATCACCGGCTTCCTGGTGGAGGGCGCCCGCATCTACGCCAACGGTTTCCCGAGCTACGAGCGCTCGGCGAGCTTCGTCGGTTACGGGGTGGGCAGGTTCGTCGGCCTGTTCGGGGGGCAAGAGGCCCTCGTGACACTTCACCAGTGGGGCTGGGTCGCGCACATGGTCCTCGGCGTGGCCTTCGTCGGGCTGGTGAGCTCGACTCGGTTTCTGCACGTGTTCACCAGTCCGGCCGCCATCTTCCTGCGTGAGCGGCGGCCAAAGGGCTCGCTCAGGTTCGTGGCCGACGTCGAGGAGCGGGAGAGGGTGGGCGCCGGCACCGTCACCGATTACACGTGGAAAGACCTGGCCGACCTCGACGCATGCACGCGTTGTGGTCGTTGTCAGGACGCCTGTCCGGCCTTTGCTTCGGGCAAGCCCCTCAACCCGAAGATGATCGTGCAGAAGAGCCGCGACGTCATGAGGGCCCGGTTGTCGGACGACCCCGACCCTTCGCCGGATCTCCCCGACCTGCACGACGTCATCACTACCGACGAGGTCTGGAGCTGCACCACCTGCCGCAATTGCGTGGAACAGTGCCCGGTGTCGATTAACCCGCTCGACAAGATCTACGATCTCCGGCGGTTCCTCACCAATGAGGGGCGGCTCACAGGCTCCGGGGCGAAGGCGCTCGAGTCCATGGGCATGCGCGGCAACCCGTGGCAGTTGAAGCAGGACGCGCGATTCGCGTGGGCCGCCGACGCCGGGGTGGACGTGCCGGTGATGGCGCTGATCCAGGACCCCGACGACGTGGCGCCGGGCCAGGAGCATCCGCCGGTGGAGTACCTGTTCTTCGTCGGGTGCGCCGGCAGCTACGATCCCCGGGCCCAGAAGGTGGCACAGGCGATCGTCCGCCTACTGACGGTGGCCGGGGTCTCGTTTGCCGTGCTGGGCGAAGAAGAGACCTGCACCTGCGAGGCCGGCAGGCGGATGGGCGAGGAGATGCTCTTCCAGGTCGCGGGAGCGGCGCTCAAGGAGACCATCGATCACTACCGGTTCGAGAAGATCTTGACTATGTGTCCTCACTGCCTCAACGCCTTCAAGAACGACTATCCCCAGCTGGGGGCGTCGTGGGAGGTGGTGCACCACTCGGAGCTGCTCTTGTCGCTGCTCGAGGCCGGCCGTCTGACTGCTCCCTCTGTCGGGGATCTCGGCGTGGTGTACCACGACTCATGCTACCTGGGCAGATATAATGGGCTCCTGGATCAGCCGCGCGCAGTGGTGAAGGCCATGCCCGGTGCCCGCCTTCTCGAGATGGAGTTGTGCCGGGAGAACGGGTTCTGCTGCGGTGGCGGCGGCGGGCAGATGTGGGCCGAGATCAAGATCGGCGAGCCCGTGGAGTTCCTGCGCACCCAGCAGGCGGTCGCGACAGGAGCCCAGGTCGTGGCCACAGCGTGTCCCTATTGTAAGATCATGCTCGACGACGGTCTCAAGCATCTCCAGCTGGAGGAGCAGGTGGCGGCGCGCGATATCGCCGAACTCCTCGATGGATGTGTCGCACTACCGGCTGCGGACAGTGCCGTCCGCGCCCAAGATCAACAGGCAATCGACGGAGGAGGCCCACGTGTTTAAGAACGCATACATCCCCTACGGCGGCTACTACTCATCCCCGTTCGCCCGCTGGCAGGGAAGCCTTCAGTCGGTCCACTCACTGCCACTCGGCGCCGCCACCGCGACCCGCTGGTTGGCGGGCAAGGAGTGGGATCCGGCCATGATCGACTACGTCAACTTCGGCAGCACCGTAGCGCAGCCCTACTCCTTCTGGGGAGGCCCGTACGCCGCCGCTCTCATCGGGGCCGACAAGGTGCCCGGCGTGTGGATCAGCCAGGCGTGCAGCACCTCGACCACCTGTATCTACCAAGCGGCCATGGCCGTGGAACTCGGCTCGGCCGGCCTCGTCTTCAACCTGATGGCCGACCGCACCTCGAACGGGCCGCACACCATCTGGCCGAACCCCACCGGCCCCGGCGGCCAGGTGGACCACGAGAACTGGCTCATGGACAACTTCGCGGGCTACCCGTGGGCGCCGTTGGCCATGGTGGCCACCGCCGAGGAGGTGTCGAAGGAGGCCGGCATCACCCGCGAGGAGTGCGACGCGGTTGCCCTGCGTCGCTATGAGCAGTACATGGACGGCATGGCCGACGACCGCGCGTTCCAGAAGCGCTACATGTTCCCGATCGAGATCCAGGTGAGCAAGAAGAAGACCATCGTCCTCGAAGCCGACGAAGGCATCACTCCGACGACCGCCGAGGGGCTGGCCGGTCTCCGGCCGGTACTGCCGGATGGGGTCCTCACCTACGGGGCGCAGACGCACCCGGCCGACGGCAACTCCGCCGTCGTGGTCACGACTCGCGATCGTGCCCGTGAGCTGGGCGGCGACGGGCCCGAAGTCCAGATCATCTCGTTCGGATACTCGCGGGCCAAGAAGTACTTCATGCCCGCTGCCCCCGTACCTGCCGCCCGCATGGCCCTGGAGCGTGCCGGTCTGTCGATCGGCGACATGAGGGCCATCAAGACTCACAATCCGTTCGCCGTGAACGACGTGTACATGGCCAAAGAGATGAACCTCGATATGCGGAACCTGAACAACTACGGAAGCCCGCTGGTCTACGGCCATCCGCAGGGTCCCACCGCCGGGCGTTGCGTCATGGAGCTGATCGAGGAGCTCGCCATCCTGGGCGGGGGCCTCGGCCTGTTCACCGGCTGTGCCGCGGGCGACACCGGAGCCGCCCTCGTCATCAAGGTGGGCTGATACGTGGCTGCACTTGAGATTTATCCAGGCTTCGTCAATCCGCTGCTTGGCTCGCCCCGGCGGGATCTGCCCAAGCACGTGGCCATCGTCGGCGCCGGCACCATCGGCCCCGACATCGGCTATTACCTCAAGGTCGCTATCCCGGACATGACCCTTACGCTCGTCGATGTCCGCGAGGAGGCCTTGGCCGCCTGCCGCACCCGTTTCGAGGGCTACGCCCAGAAGGCCGTCGACCGGAAGAAGATGAAGTCGGATGCGGTGGCCGGGGTGCTCGCGAACATCATCACTTCGACCGACTACGACGCCATGAGAGGCGCCGACCTGGTGATCGAGGCGGCTACCGAGAACGTGCCCCTCAAGAAGAAGATCTTCGCCATGATCGAGGAGCGGGTCTCCCCCGAGGCCATCATCGCCTCGAACACCAGCTCCATCCCGGCCTCCTGGCTCTTCGGCGATCTGGTGCACCCCGAGCGGACCACGGTGACCCACTTCTTCGCCCCCGCCTGGCGCAACCCGGCCGTGGAAGTGATCACCTGGGAGAAGGGCGACCGTGCGGTGGTCGACTATCTGCGCTGGCTCTTCGCCGTCACGGGGAAAGCGCCGGTGGTCACCGCCGACGTCATCGCCTTCATGCTCGATCGCATCTTCGACAACTGGAGCGGCGAAGCCGGTTGGCTGCTCGATCGTGCCACCACCAAGCAGGTGGACGCGGTAGCCGAGGAGTTCGCCGCCGTCGGCCCGTTCTTCGTGCTCAACATGTCGAACGGCAACCCGATCACCCACGAGGCCAACACGCGCCAGGCGGAAGAAGGCGACTGCTACCTGCCCACTGATATCTTTCTGAGCGTCGACCGCTGGATCGTCAAGAAGCGCGGCGAGAAGGTGGAGATGGGCGACGAGACGCGTGCCGCCATCCGTGACCGTCTTCTGGGCATCTTGTGCAGTCAGACCTTGGACATCATCGCCCAGGGGATCGGCACGCCCGCAGACCTCAACCTCGGCTGCACGCTGGCCTTGGGGTTCAAGACCGGTACGCCCGACATGCTGTCGTCGCTCGGCCGCGACGAGGTGGAGCGCCTGCTGCGCCGCCTCGAGGTGGAGCGCCCCGGATTCCCGGGCCTCGCCTTGCTCGACCACGTGCCCACGGCCACCAGCTACAGGCGCTACGTCCTCGAGGATCGCATCGACGACGTCGTCGTGCTGACTCTGCGGCGGCCCGCGCAACTGAACGCGCTCAACGAGGTGGTCACCGACGAGCTGCTGCGCACCTTCAAGACCTACGAACAGGACCCGACCGTGTCCGGCTTCGTCGTCACCGGTTATGGGACGAAGGCATTCTGTGCCGGCGCCGATATCGGGCGCTTCACCGACATGTTGGGCGACCACCAGGCGTCCGTGGACTATTCGCGCAAGACGGGCAGTCTGCTGCTGTACATGGACACGATGACCAAGCCGGTCGTGGCGGCCGTCAACGGGTTGGCGTTGGGCGGCGGTTTCGAGCTGGCTACGCGCTGCCACGACATCGTCGCCAGCCGGAAGGCCTACTTCCAGCTGCCGGAGATAACCCTGGGCATCCTGCCTGGAATCGGCGGACTGGTAGTGCCGTTCCGCCGCTGGCCGGAAGCCGCCTCGGTGTGGACGGGCATGATCTGCCACGCCGAGCGGCTCACCGCTCAGAAGGCCGTGGAGCTGGGCATGGTTTCAGCGCTCGAGGACGACTACGAGGCGCTCGTGCATCTGGCGGCGAAGCGGGCCCGTGAGCTTGCCGGCCGCGTGCCGCTGCCGGCCGCCGATCGGTCTTCCCTGGCCTCACTCGTGATCGACGGCGGCGACCCGGTCGGCGCCGACGGCCAGGCGCTGTCGCGCGAGACATTGGATATCATCGTCGCCGGCATCAAAGCCGGCCTCGCTGCCCCCGGTCTGCCGGCGGCATTGGAAGAAGGCTTCCAGGCCTTCGGCCGTGTGGCCACGACGCGGGCGGCCGCTGAGGGCATCGGCGCCTTCCTGGCCGGACGGAAGCCCGACTTCACCGGGATGTAGCAGAACACAGAGCTTGGGGCGGCGCCGACCAGGACGCCGCACCGGAGGCGACGATGATCTACCTCGACAACAACGCCACCACCCCCATCCCCCCTCAGGTGGCCGCCGCCATCGAGCCGTACCTGTATGGCCACCCCGGCAACCCGTCGAGTAGCCACGCCCTCGGGCACGAGGCGGCGGCGGCCGTGGCGGCGGCGCGTGAGCAGGTCGCGGATCTTCTCGGATGCTCCGCCGACGAGGTCGTCTTCAGCGGAAGCGGGTCGGAGGCCGACAATCTTGCCCTCAAGGGTGTGGCGTGGGCACACCGGGCCCGCGGCCGACACCTCGTGGTGTCGGCGGCGGAACACCCCGCCGTGCTGGAGACGGTCCGCTTCCTGGAGCGCGAAGGCTGGGATGTCACCGTTGTAGGCGTCGACCGGACCGGCCGCGTCGATCCGGAGGCGGTGACGGCCGCCCTGCGGTACGACACCGTGCTTGTGTCGGTCATGCACTCGAACAACGAGACCGGCACGGTCAATCCGATCGCCGGCATCGCGGCGGCCGCCCACGCGCGCGGCGCCCTGGTGCACACCGATGCCGCCCAGAGCACGGGGAAAGTGCCCACCCGGGTAGGCGAGTTGGGCGTCGACCTGCTCACCGTCGCCGGGCACAAGCTGCACGCACCCAAAGGCATCGGGGCCCTCTACGTGCGTCGGGGGGTGACCCTCGAGCCGGTCATCCACGGTGCCGGCCACGAGGGTGGCCGCCGGGCCGGCACCGAGAACGTACCCTGGATCGTGGGGCTGGGCGTCGCCTGCGCCCTGGCGAGCGCGGAGGGGCTGGACGCCTACGCCACCAGGGTCCGTTCTCTCCGCGACCGGCTGCACAGGCTGCTCGCGGCGGGGATCCCGGGGCTCGTCCTCAACGGCCATCCTGAGCACCGTCTGCCCAACACTCTGAACGTCAGCGTGCCCGGCCTATCCGGCCGCCGGATCCTCGACGCCTGTCCGGAGGTGGCGGCCTCCACCGGCTCGGCCTGCCACGAGGGTGAAGACCGGGTCTCCGGGGTGCTCGGCGCGATGGGTGTGCCTCCCGAGGTCGCACTGGGGGCGCTTCGACTTACGCTGGGGCTTCTGACCACCACCGAGGAGATCGAGTCGGCCGGGGCGGCGCTGGTGCGGGCGACGGCGCAGGTTCGGGCGGCGGCGCAGGTTCGGTAATCAGTCCTCGAACCAGTTCTCGACCGTCAGACCCTCGAAGGGCTCGAAGTCGCGGACGTTCCGGGTAGCGCAACGGCTCAGATCGGAACGGTGCGCCCCGGGGCGCGATCCCTCACACCCTGGTAGACATCGTCGATCGCCAGGTCGGAGAGGTCGACCGATTCGCGGAAAGCAGCCGCCGCGTCCCAGAAACCTGGTCGGGTGGAACGCAGGCGCCGGTAGTCCGCCTGTGACACGACGACCGCGACGGGCCGCCCCCGACGCGTTAAGGTGATCGGCCCCTCGGCCTCGGCTGCGTGCACGACTTCGGAGAGGTGGTTCCTTGCTTCGGCTATCGAGTACTGTTTGCCCATGTCCGGCTCCATATGGCTATGTGGGAGGGTCTTAATGGCTATTATACGGCGCTCTTCGGTTCGGTGCCCCGGGCGCTCATACCAGCAAGGTGTGCTACGATTATCCAGAATAATAAGCCAGTTGCCGGAGAACGTAAGATGCATGTGCGCATGTCAAGCAAAGGTCAGGTGGTGCTGCCTGCGGAGGTGCGTCGCCGCTACGGACTTCGTCCGGGGGTCCAGCTGGAGCTCGTTGACGCGGGTGATCACCTCGTGATGCGGCCTTGCGTGACCGACGCTGTGGCCGTGCTGACAGGACTCCTCCGCGCCGGTCGCGGCGAGCGGTCGCTCGTGGATGCTCTGCTCGAGTCCCGCCGCACCGACGCGGCCACGGAATGAGCGCCGCCGCAGCATCCTCATTGTCTCCCGCAGGCTACGTCTTGGATAGCTTCGCCGTGCTTGCACTGTTGGAGGGCGAGAGGGGAGCCGTCGAAGTGGCCAGGTATCTGTCGGCAGAAGAAGGTGTCCTGCTGATGACCTATGTGAATCTCGGAGAGGTCGTCTACACCGTGATCCGGG
>CAZDGO010000027.1:0-14162 GCA_964504825.1 uncultured Gaiellales bacterium | reverse complement strand
GTGCCGGGCACCGCGCCGAGCAGGTCACGCACAACCGGCAGATCGGGCGCGATAGCAGACCGCCCCGTCACGACGGTCTCGGAGATCGCGGGCAGTAACCACTCGCTCCCCAGATACGGCAGGAACACCAGCGCGGCCGCGTCGTAGAGGGGCTGAAGCTCCAGAGTGTCGTCAAAATCCACCCACCTCACCCTCGAGCGCACCTGGCGGGGAGCCGGTCGCGGAGGCCACCGGTCTGCCGAAGGCCGGTGCAGGGCCACCACCACGCTCTGGAGCTCCGCGGGGAAAGCGGTGGCCAGCGCACGCAGGAACGCCCGAAGGCCCCGACGGTCGTCGCCGCGGTAGACGTAGAGACCTCGACCGGGTGATGCCGCCGATGAGGCCGGCGGCGAAGCCACCAGCCGCGTGCCCGCAGGCACAGCCCGGTACTCGCCCCCGAAGAAGTCCTGGAGCACCTGAGCCGCCGGGGCGGACGTGACCACCCGCCCATCGAGGCGTTCGTAGAAGCGCCCCAGCAGACGATGGCCCAATTCGTAGACCAGCAACCCCACGGGCGTGGAATGGAAGGTGGCGACTACCGGACTGCGCGCTTCCCGTATGGCCGTGAAACTGAGAGACGGAGCGATCGGCTCCTGCACGTGCACAAGATCGAATGCACCCCCGACCAGTATGCGCTCGAGACGCGAGGTGATATCGACAGGCAGGCCGATGTTGACCACCGAACCGTTCGCCCACGTTGGGAAGCTCCTGCCTAGCGGAATCACCGGGACGCCGTCTTCCCGGCGGAGAGGACCGAGGTGTTCGGGAGGCAGGAGATCGGAATAGGGTGCAGTGTCCCGCGCCCATGCCGCCAGGTGATCGAGGGCGGCCTCGGCGGGACGCCGACAGAGTCTGCGCATGCGCTGAAGCTCGCCCACGTCATCCGAGGAACACAGCACCACCGGTCGATGGCCCCGCGCGACCAGTTCCCGCGCAAGGTCGGCCACGTGCTGGTTCACTGCGCTCGGCTCCGGCCAAGCGAAGGGCGTGACCAGCGCGACGCGCAGGCTCTCGGCGCTCACGTCTGCTCCCTCCGGCAACGGGTCGACGGCCTGCCTGCGCCGCGACCCGTGCTCGATCAGTCGGCCGCGAGACCTTCCGCCTTCACGGCCTTGGCCTTGCCGCCCTTCGCCGCCTTACCTCCGTCATCGGTACCCGCGATGAACGCCTCGGTCTTTGCCCGCGCGTCGGCGTCGCTGTACTGCTCGGGCGGAGACTTCATGAAATACGACGACGGCGAGAAGAGCGAACCACTCAGGCCCCGGTCAAGGGCCAGTTTCGCGCAACGGACGGCATCTATGACGATGCCGGCGGAGTTGGGCGAGTCGACCACTTCAAGCTTCAACTCGATGTTCAAGGGTACGTCACCGAAGGTGCGGCCTTCCATGCGGATATAAGCCCACTTGCGATCGTCGAGCCATTTCACGTAGTCGGAGGGTCCGATATGCACGTTGTCCGGCCCCATGTCGTAGTCGAGTTGGGAGGTGACCGCGTTGGTCTTGGATATCTTCTTGCTCTCCAAGCGCTCCCGCTCGAGCATGTTGAGAAAGTCGGTGTTGCCACCCACGTTGAGCTGGCTGGTGCGCTCGAGCTTGACCCCGCGCTCGCGCATGAGCCGGGTGAGCACCCGGTGGACGATGGTAGCCCCCACTTGGGACTTGATGTCGTCTCCGATGACGGGGAGGCCGCGCTCTTTGAACCGCTCTTGCCAGTACGGCTCGCGGGCTATGAATACCGGTATGCAGTTGACGAAGGCGCAGCCCGCCTCGAGTATCTGCTCGACGTACCATTTGGTGGCCATCTCGCTGCCGACCGGCAGGTAACTCACCACGACATCGGTCTTCGTGTCTTTCAAGATGCCAACGACGTCGGCAGTGGGACCGGGGGCCTTCTCGATGACCTCGGAGAGGTACTTGCCCAGACCGTCGTGGGTCATGCCTCGGTAGACCTTGACGCCCATCTCGGGGACATCAGCGAACTTCACCGTGTTGTTCATGCCGGAGAAGATCGCCTGCGAGAGGTCTTTGCCCACCTTGGTCTTGTCCACGTCGAAGGCGGCGGTGAACTCGATGTCCGAGATGTGGTAGCCGCCCAGATTCACGTGCATGAGCCCGGGGACGAACTCGCTCGCCTTCGCCTCCCGGTAGTAATGCACGCCCTGCACGAACGAAGAGGCGCAATTCCCCGCGCCTATGATGGCGACTCGGACTTTTCCGCTCACCTGGTTCCTCCCTCTTCCCTTGTGGTCCGCTCGGCGCGTGGCCGGTTAGCGGGCCTGGAGCTGACGATACGTGTGTACGACGCGTTGGACGACGGTAATGCCCGCCAACGCAGCAAGTAGATAGATAGCGTAGGGCAGCAGCACGGGGAACACCAGACCCAGCGACAGCAACACCACACGCTCCGCGCGGCTTGCCAGCCCCACCTTGCATTCCAGCCCGAGCGCCTCCGCACGTGCACGGGTGTAGCTCACGAGGAGGGAACCGAGTAGCGCAAGCACCACGATGGCTACGGTCACGTTCCGGCCATCCAGTGCGAACCGGTAGGCGATGGCGGCCAGCACTATGCCCTCGACGGCTCTGTCAAGGGTGGAGTCGAAGAACGCTCCGAACGGCGTGACCATCCGGGCGAGACGAGCAAGGGCCCCATCGAGCATGTCAAGGCAGCAACCAAGAAAGAACACGATGCCCGCGGCCACGTAGTCGCCCCTCACCACGAGACAGGCCGCCCCCACGTTGACGAGGGCTCCGAAGACGGTGATCTGGTTCGGAGTCACATGCAGACGCTGGAGAGTGCGGGTCAGTGGCTCGAGCGACCGCCGCGCACGGATACCGAGCCGGTCGCGCAAGCTGACTATCTGTTGCCCTCCGTCCAAATCGTCGTGATTCTAACAGTATTCATGGGGCTCAACAATCGATGGGCCGCTACCAGACGACCGCGCGGACGGCTCCCTCCGGCCGTCAAGAAACTGGTCGACCGGTGTCTTCCCCATCGTGTATCGACGCCGTCCTGGGTGGCACGGAGAGATCGGCGGGCACGGGAACCACACCGTCCTCGACGACCCACGGCGCTTTGGAGAGTCGCAGGTCGAAGAAGGTGAGCGTGTACTTCAGCATCGCCAGGACAGGCAGAACAGCGAGCATGCCCAGGATGCCCCCGACTTCAGCGGCGGCGAGGAGGGCGAACATGACCACCAACGGGTGCACACCTACTGTCGCCCCCATGATGTTCGGCACGAGGATGTGGTTCTCCAACATCTGCACCATGAAGTAGATGAGGGCCACCCACAATGCGGTCACCGGGGAGTGGAACAGAGCCAGCACCACCGGGGGAAACGCTCCCAGCCAGGGACCGACGTAAGGGATCACCTCTGTGGCACCCGCCCACACCCCGAAGAGGAGGGCATACTGGCTGCCTTCCGGCCAAATGCCCACGACATCCCAGCCCAAGGTCCACACACCGAGGCCGGCCGCCAACCCCACCGAGAGGCCTAGCAGAGACTGCCCCTTGACGAAACGGGTGAACGAGACCTGAAGTCCGTCCAGGTACTGATGCATCGTGACATCCTCACCAGGAAGCATGCGGGCGAGGTATCGAGTGATGCGCTGCCCATCGACAAGCATGTAGAAGCTGACGAAGAGCATAAGCACGAAGGTGGTAAGGCCCCAGACGACGCCCACCCCGAAGTTGAGCACCGTTCCCGCCGACTCGAGGCTTTGTGTCTGCAGCCAGTCGCTCGACTGGCGCCCCAGCGCCTGCACGTCGACTGCGATGTTCCTCTTGTCCAGGTAGGTTTGGAAGGAAGTCATGCGCTGACCGGCCTGGTCGATCCATTGGGGAGCGCGGTCCACCAGCTCCCGGCCCTGCCGCGCCAGCGGGGGCAATCCCACCACGAACAGCACGACGATGATGGCGAGGAACGTCAGATACACGAGTGGGGCGCCGATCGGCCGGGGCACTCGCAGACGGCGCAGAGTCTCGACAAGCGGGTTCAGCAGCAGCGCCACAAGAGCGGCCAACAGGAATACGAAAAGGGCATGGCTCACGGCCCGCCCCGCGAAAACGGCAAGCAGAACTACAAGTGGGATGCCGACCGCTTGAGCCCAGCGGGGTATGGTCACCTGCACGCCACCGTCCTCCTTCCCCCCGAATGCCCGCCTGCCGCGCGTCGCGGCGAACGGACCGTATCTCTAATTATAGTATACAGTCGCACTCAGCCAATACCCGGGAAGGGATCCACGATCCCCAGGTGGCCTTTTACACATCATGGTGCTAGTCTAGGCCGCGATGCCAGCACAGCAGCCTCAACATGCGGCCGTGCACCACACCAGGCGCCGGCGGGTCATAGTGCAGCGGCGGAGGGTCAGATTCGTCAGCCTGTTCGTTCTGTTTACCCTTGCCATAAGCGCTCTCGTGGTCATGTCCCTGGCCAACAGTACTGCGGCGCAGGTCCCGGAAGGGGAACTCCTGGCGGCCGATCAGCCTTCCACGGTGAACCCCGTCGATGCCTCCGGCGCCCAGCACCCGGTCTTCGCACGCCTGGGTGACACCAACCTCGTCCTGCCGGTGCCGGCGCAAGATGCCACCATCATCGCGTACCTCCCGCTGAGCGACGAGGGAGCCGAGTCCTTCATCCCGATCGGCGAGCAGGTGAACGGCGGCGTCGTATCGCGCAGTATCGGTGCCGTGTTCTCTGAAGATGCATCCGTCCGCTACTATATCCTGCGAGGTACCGGGCGCGTGGTCACCGAGACGGGGGCCGTGGACCTGGGCGCCCCACCCGGCACGCCCATCACAAGCCCGGTCTCGGGCGTCGTAGTCGCCGTCAAGACCTACAAGCTGTACGGAAAATACGACGACGTCCAGGTAGACATCCGCCCGGAAGGCACAAGTGGGCTCACTCTCTCCATCCTCTTACTGAAGGACCCCACTGTCTCCATCGGCCAGACGGTCGACGAGGGTAAGACCCAGCTCGGCGAGGTACGTGCCCCGCAAGGCGACCTCGGTGAACGACTCGCCGCGCTCACGCATGATGGGGGCAGTCATGTGCATCTGCAGGTGACCAAGGACGCTCCCCAGTAGATCCGGCAGGCGCTATAGACTGTCTGCTCCGTTCTGCTACCATGTCCGGATGTTTGGAGTTCTTAGTCCCTGCACGTCATCTCCCTGAGGTAAGCCAGTGAAGCCGTTCCGCATCCTGGGGAGGACCATCGACCTTCCCATCGTCCAAGGCGGTATGGGCGTCGGTATCTCCCTCGCACCTCTGGCCGGCGAAGTAGCCCGGCTGGGTGGCGTCGGTACACTGTCGTCCGCAGCTCTCGATGACCTGTTGAGTATCCGCGAAGGGCGTCCGTTCGCGCCGCTGGAAGCGGCGGCCCACGAGGTGCGCCGCGCCAAGGAGCTGGCCCATGGGGGCTACGTAGCGATCAACGTCATGGTGGCATGCGCCACCACGTACGTCGATTCTGTGCGCGGCGCCATCGCGGGTGGGGTCGACGCCATTGTGTCCGGCGCCGGGCTCCCCGTCGAACTGCCCTTTCTCATGGCCGACGCCCCTCAGGTAGCCCTCGTGCCCATCGTGTCCTCGGTGCGGGCTCTGCGCATCCTCGTGAAGCAGTGGCTGCGCCGGGGGGCCACCCGACTTGCCGACGCCATCGTGGTCGAGGGACCCCTGGCCGGCGGACATCTCGGATTCAAAGCCGCGGACCTTGGATCTCCCGAGAACCTACTCGAGAACCTCGTGCCGCCCGTGATCGACTATGCACGGGCCGAGCTCGGCGAGATCCCCGTCATCGCCGCCGGCGGCATCTACACCCGTGAGGATATCGACCGGTTCCTCGATATGGGTTGCAGCGCCGTGCAGCTGGGCACCAGATTCTTGACTACCACGGAGAGCGACGCCTCCGCAGAGTTCAAGGCGGCCATCCTCGAGACGACCGCGGACGAGATCGGTCTGGCCGATCCGGCCTCGCCCTGCGGATATCCGTTCCGCGTGACCAGCCGCTCGCCGCGCCCCAACCGCCACTACCCCAGCAACCCCTGTAAGCATCGCTATCTGATCGATACCGCGGGGCACTGCCCGGCCAACCTCGAGCCGGAAAAGTACACGTGCCTTTGCAGCGCCCTGCTCAGTGCCGCGGGTGTTCTCGAAGCACCGGGAGGGCTGTACACCACGGGAGCGAACGGCTGGCGGGTGGATCGGGCCATGAGCGTGCAAGAAGTGCTGCTCGATCTGGGCTTCGAACCGGTGGAACAGTACGCCGGAGCGGCTGCCCGCTAAGAAGTCGTTTCAGACCGCAGCCTTGGCCGCCGCAGCCGCATTGGGCGGCGCGATGCGGCGTTCTGAAACGCCTTCTGGCTCAGCCGTGCTCCGGCACGGCGAAAGCCCGGCGCAAACGACCATCAGCGCCATAGCCGGCCGACTTCTCCCGGAAATAGGTCAACATAGCCTGCACATCGCGCGCACCTGGGTACTCGGTGGCAACGTACTCGTAGGTATCCTCCCACGTCAGTGAACGCGCCTCGCGCGTGGGGTCAGACACGAACTGGGGCCGGAGCTTCGCGAGGAGCGGCGCGCCACTCCACACAGGAGTCATGTGCAGCAACACGAAACCCTTGCCGGCCAGCTCAGCCATGTACGACCCCAACAACCATAGCTTGAAGAGCTCGAACGCACCTTTGTCGCAGGCGACCTCCCGTATGGCACCCGCAAACACCCGGGTGGACCAGCCTTTGCCGCCCCGTTCGTACCGCTCCCAGCCGACCGGTGACCGAGAAGTCTCTGTGGCGACACCCATTCGAGGGTCGACGAGAATGAGCGTGTCGTCCGTGTCGATCAACACGGTAGGTTCCGTGGCGTCGGCGTCCTCCTCCTCAAAAGCGTTCCGGGCACGCAGAAGGGGCAGGTAGACGCCCTCTCGCTCGGGTGAGTATCCCCAGTAGGTCACGTGGGCGGTGGCGACCCCGCGACCAAGCGCGTGCTCCAGGAGGCCGGGAAGGGCCCCCGAGACTTCGAGCCAGCGGAACACGTTCCACGTCACCGCGCGCTCACTGTTCTCGCGGGCCAGCCCGAGATCCCACCCTTGCCGGCGACCGCCGTTGAGTAAGGCCAGGTCATCCTCCCTGGTCCACAACAGGTTGTCGGCCTCGCGCTCGTAGGCGAATGTGCTGGCCGCCACATAGATGCGGTGAAGCGGACACCGGTATTCCGCCGTGGTACGAAACAGGGCAGGTTGGAGGGGCACCCGATAGCCGCACCCCCTGACGGGGCAGCAGACATCCGACGCACCTGCGTCCAAGCGGGGCTTAAGTACCGATACACCGAACACGCCGGCGGCACCTCACTCAACAGGGATGGTTCCATCCACTTGAACGCACGAACGCCGCTCGCGGCCGCACCCCCTCCCGCGTGCGGCTACCCGGCCGGGACCTTGGCCTCGATATAGCGCAATGCGTCGAACGCCGCGGCCGCCCCCTGGCCGGCCGCCGTGACCACTTGTTTAAGCGCGTGGTCGGTCACGTCTCCGGCCGCAAACAACCCCGGCACCGACGTGCGCCCCTCCCCGTCGACCTTGACGAATCCGGCGTCGTTGAGCCCGACTAGACCCCGCGCAAGCTCACTGGTAGGGTCGACGCCCACGAAGATGAAGACCCCGCTCACCTCGAGCAACTCCTCCGGTTCCCCTTTGGTGGACGTCAGGCGGATGCCGTGTACCTTTCCCTCTTTCCCTACAATCTCACTGGGAACCCGGCTGAGGCGATATTCGATCAGCGGGTTCACGACGCACTTCTCCTGCAGACACTCGGTAGCCCGCAACTCGTTGCGCCGATGGATGAGGTACACATAACCGGCGAACTTGCTCAGGAACTCGGCTTCCTGGGCGGCGGCATCGCCGCCGCCGACCACAGCCACCTCCTTACCCCGGAAGAGCGGCCCGTCGCAGGTGGCGCACCAGGAGACTCCCCGACCGGTGAACTCATCCTCACCCGGGATCCCGAGCTTGCGGGGCACGGCGCCCGTGGCCAGGATCACCGTCTTGGCGATCGTCTCGGTATCGTCGGCCACGATCACGAACTCATCGCCCTCCCGGCGGATGGCCTCTACCCGGCTGAAGGTGCGAAACTCCGCCCCGAACCGCTCGGCCTGCTGATGCATGTACTCCCCCAGATCGGCGCCGGTGACCCCGTCCGGAAAGGCGGGGTAATTCTCCACCAGCTCGGTCTTGATGATCTGCCCGCCCGGCAGACCCAGCTCGAACACGACGGTGCTGGCCCGCGCCCGAGCTCCGTACAAAGCCGCGGTCATACCCGCCGGGCCGCCTCCGATGATTGCGATATCGACGACATCGGTCACTCTTACGCTCCCCACAGTAGCGACCGCACCCCGGGCAAACGGCCCGCGGAACCTAGTTTCTCATTCTTGTGCGCGATGAACGTGGCGTATTCGGTCATGAAGACCTTTCCCGGATCGCGCAGGTCGAACTTCTCGGGCGTGTCCCGGAAGAACTCACGGTGCACCCGCGTCCAGACCAAGCGCCCGTCTGTGTCGATGTTGACCTTGGTGACGCCGAGAGGAACGGCCTTCGCGAAGTCGTCTTCGTCCACCCCTCTGGTGCCTCTCATGGCTCCCCCGGCGGCGTTGATGCGCTCCACTTCTTCTCGAGGCACCGATGACGACCCGTGCATCACCAAGGGGAAGCCGGCCAGGCGCTGCTGGATCTCGGCCAGAACATCGAGCCGCAGGGCTTGGTCTCCGGAGAACTTGTAGGCGCCGTGGCTGGTGCCGATGGCCACCGCGAGGCTGTCGCAGCCCGAGCGCTCCACGAACTCCCCGGCCTGATCGGGATCGGTCAGGTGCGCGTTCCCCTCGTCCACCTGCACGTGTTCCTCCACCCCGCCGAGCTGTCCCAGTTCCGCCTCCACCACGATGCCCTTGGCGTGGGCACAGTCGACGATCTCCCTGGTGATGCGGATGTTCTCGTCGAAAGGCTCCCCGGACGCGTCGATCATGACAGAGGAGTAGAACCCGCTCTCGATGCAGTCGACGCAGGCGTCGTAGTCGCCGTGATCGAGATGGACGGCGAACACGGCTTCGGGGAAGACCTCGTCGGCGGCGCGGATGATGGCCTCGAGCATACGTTTGTCGGTGTACGAGCGGGCGCCCTTCGATATCTGGATGATGAAGGGAGCCTCCGAGTCGACGTTCCCGCGGAATAACCCCATGCACTGCTCAACATTGTTGATGTTGTAGGCCCCGACGGCGAACTTCTCGTATGCGGCCTTGAACAGCTCTTTGGTGGTGACGATCATCGCCCTCTCCTCGCGTCGGGTGGCTCCTCAGTCGGCGCGCAAGGCGACGCGCGGCCCCGGAGAGCCGGTTGTGCTGCGCTCGGCCGGACTATACCCCGTAACCGGGCCGCGGTCACATCGCGGCGTATTCCGGCGTTGCAAACCGCGAGGACCCGCCACGTGCGCCGCGCGCCGATTGACCCGAGGCCGACCGGGGAATCTTTATAGTGACAGGGTCACCCGACATGGGGAGGGAGCTATGGAAGACATTCACGACATCTTCACCACGTTCAAGAAGGCGTTCCCGGGGGTCAACGAGCAGTACGAGGCCCTTGGGGAAGAGATTCATCTCAAAGGTGGCCCCCTCCCCGAGAGTACTCGATGGCTGATCAAAGTGGCCATTTCCGGCGCGAGCCGTCACGAGCGGGCGCTACAGACTCACATCCACAAGGCTCGGGACGCGGGAGTCTCCGAGCAGGAGATCGCGCACGCATTGATGTTGCTGATCCCTACCTCCGGTTTCCCCACCTTCATGGAAGCCTATCGCATATTCCGAGGTGACGCAGTCTAAACTTCAGGGCTGACGCAGTCTACAGGTGTGGCGCCCGGGGGGTGCCCAGATGAACGGACCGTTTATGAAATCGGCGGTGCCAGCGGGGCAGTACCGTCTCGACCCCTACTTCGCAGTGCTCCTGACCAAGATCGAAGGCCTGGGACCAGTGCAGTTGCTCCATGTGCTGGTGGTTTACAAGGCCGATGAAGCCGACCCGTTCTTCTTCGTGACGGCGGAGATCGAGCGGCCGAAGCCGGCTCCAGCCGGCGAGCCCGACGGGCTCGCTGAGCGCGCAGAGGCACCCGCGCCCCAGGCTGACGCTGAACCCTGTCTCTGCATCTTCGCGGAGGACGGCACTCACTCGCACCTGGAGTGCGCCCCCATTTGGGCCGATCTCGACACGTTCGCCGCCCGCGCCGTCGAGATCGTCAAAGAACGCTACGGCGTGACCGAGGTGGATGCAGGCCTCTCCTAGACCGCCGTGCGCGCCTTCCATGGCACTCGGCTCCGCTGGTGCAACCAGACGGTGCGCAAGGCTTCGCCCAGGGTGAACGCAGCCACGGTAGCGTAGACGCCCGTGAGCGCCCCCCACATCACGGCCCCCAACAGAGCCAGGGAGGTCGCCGCCAGGGCGAGCGCCACCGCTTCCGTGATGCCGCGGGTTCGCCGACTGTCGACGATGAGCCCCTGATACCAGCTCTCCAGGACCGAGAAGGCAGGTAGCGGCAGCGCTATCCAGAGACTCCGCTGGGCCAGAACGGCCAGGGAGGGCGGCAGACCCACCACGCCCTCGAACCAGAGCCCGCTCGCAAAAGGAAGAAGCACAATCAGCAGGAGCCCCGTCGACGCCATGGACAACACACGCGCGAACCTCTGCAGCCGCGCCGCGGCGCCGGGCTCGTCCAGCAGGGCGACTACGACCTCGTTGTAGGCGAACCCCGGACTGCGAAGCAGGAAGCTGAGCCCGGTGACCACCGGCCACACCGCGAGCGACTCGAGAGCGCCTGGCAGACGGCTCATGGCCGCGCTGCCCACGGGCTGGACGAGCAATCCAAGAAGCGATGTCATCGACAGCGGCACGTAGAAGACGAGCAACGAACGCAAGGTCAGCCGGCGGCCGGACGTACCGGCCGCGGCCCGCAGTCTCTTGGCGACCACCGGTCGTGCACTGAAGTGGGCATACGCAGCCTCGCTGAACACGCCGGCCATGATCGCGCAGGCGGCGACCACAACACCGGAGACCGACCCCACCAGGTAGCCGACGGTCAACACCGTAGTGTCGGCCGCCAGGCGGACGAGCGTTCCTGTTCCCACCATAAGAGAGCGACCGAAACGTATCAACACCCCCTGATTGAAGCGTCGATAGGCGATGGCCCAACTCCAGGGGATCATGATGGCGAGGCCGACGCGCGCCGGCTCCACGATCGCCGCCGGCGCACCGATGAGACCCTCCACCACGACGTAGTAGAGCGGCGTGACTACGATGAGCAAATGCAGCAGCGTGAGGAACGCGCTCAGGCCGTGGGTGAACCGACGCAACAGCACGTACGACTGCCAATCGCGGCTGAGCGCCGTGGAAGCCGCCAGCAGCATGATGATGGGCGCCTCGATCACCAACGCCAAGGGGAACACGATGCCGCCGTATGCGGCCAGGTTGATCTTCGGATCGGCGAGTCGCGCCAACACGGCGGCGACCATCGGGCCTTCGAGCCCCATGAGTGCCCAGCTGGCGGCCAGGGGCCACCACGTGCGCGCGATGCGGCCGAGCGTCAGCGGCTGCTGAACCAACGACCGTGCACCCAACCTATGAACCGTTGGTCTCCGAGAATGCGGCGCGCCGCCAACAGGGCTTCCGCGAACGGCGTGATGGTATCAGGAGCGGCCAGGTCGAGCAGTTTGAGTTCCACGCCGGCAGGCCACCAACGGTTGCCTCGCGACCTAGGTCGCGCACGGTTCCCACCACGTCCCAACCATCCCGAGCGAAGCGCAGAGCCGCAGCCTTGCCCAAGCCCGACGAGACTCCGGTCACCACTACGAGCGCCACAGCTCCCACCTCCTCATTCCGGCGTCTCATTCCGGCGGCGCCCCGATGCCGAGGTCGCATGAACTCTGCCGACGTGCTTATACTGAGGAACACTATACCCATATGCGTCCCATGCCTTGCTGGAGTCCGCTCCTTCCCTCCCGCGATGTCACCTTATGAGCGATGTCTCGTTGGGTGGATGCTAGCAGCAGCCGGCGCGGTAGTATACGTGCGGGCCGAAGGGGGAAGCGTTGACGCATGCAGGACTATACAAGGGTTACGGACGGGCGCTCCTCTCGCGCGACTTCTTGCGCTACCTGGGCCCGGGATTCATCATCACGGTCGGCTTCATCGATCCCGGCAATTGGGCCACCAATCTGGCTGCCGGCAGTCGGTTCGGTTATGAGCTCTTGTGGGTGGTGGCCCTTTCGACCGCCATGCTCATCATTTTTCAGAACATGGCCGCGCGCATCGGCATGGCCACGGGACACAGCCTCGCCTACAACGTCCGGCGCCGCTTCTCCAAGCCATGGGTGGGGATATTCGGGGGAAGCGTCGTCGTCGCCTGCATCGCTACGGATATCGCCGAGATCCTGGGGGGAGCCTTGGGATTCAACCTGCTGTTCGGGTTGCCTCTTCCTGTGGGGGGCATCCTTACTCTTGTGCTGAAGATATGGCTTGTGGCGACCGGCCGCTATCACCGCATCGAGCGGCTGATCGTGGTCTTCCTGGCCGTCATCGCCGCCTGCTATCTCGTGGAGATCTTCTTGGTTCACCCGGACTGGAAACAATCCGCCCTCGGCCTGGTGGTCCCGCGACTCTCCGGCCATAGTATCGTCGTCGCCATGGGTGTTCTGGGGGCGGTGGTCATGCCCCACAACATCTATCTTCATTCGAATGTCATCCTGAGCCGCGACTGGCAGGGCGACGAACAGACCCGCAGGCGTCTGGTGACATACGAATACGCGGACACCACACTGGCCATGGGCCTGGGCTGGCTGGTCAACAGCGCCATGATCGTCGTGGCCGCGGCCGTGTTCTACCGTCACGGGGTGAAGGTCGAGAGCATCGAGCAGGCATCTGCGACCCTCGAGCCTCTCGCGGGTCCGCTCGCCCGCCTGCTGTTCGGCGTCGCGCTCTTGCTGGCCGGGCTGGGTTCGAGCATCACTTCGTCCATGGCCGAGGCGAACGTACTGACGGGCTACCTAGGCAGGTCCGAGGACCCCCGCAGCCGGTTCTATCGGATGGGCCTGTTCGTGCTGGCGATACCTGCGCTGGGCGTCATCCTGGCCCGCTTCGACTCCTACACCGTGCTGGTGCTGAGCCAAGTGGTGCTGAGCATCCAGCTCCCACTGACGATCCTGCCGCTCATCGTCGTGACCGGCGATCGCCGTCTGATGGGCGACCTGGCCAGCGGACCGACCGAGCGGGTCCTCGCCGTCGCGGCGGGATTGTTGGTCGTGGGACTGAACATGCTACTGCTCTACACCGTGATCGGAGGTCACTTCTGATGTACGGACACATTCTCGTGGCACTGAAGTCGGACCCGAGCGACGAGACGCTGATCGCACACGCCGCCGGTCTGGCCCACCTGACCAACGGTCGCCTGACCCTCTTCCACGCCGTGCACAGTCACACCCGCGACGAAGGCGCCTTCCTAGAGAACGACGCTGCCGCCTATCTGGCCGAGCACGCCCGCAGACTGGCCGAGCAGGGTCTGGTCGCGGATACGATGATCCTGCGCAGCGAACCGGCCGCGGGTGTCCGGAAAGCGGCGCGCGACCGCGACGCCGACCTCATTATCATGGGCAGCCACGGTCACCGCTCGGTGCGCCACGTACTCCTCGGCTCGGTCACCGAGACGGTGCTGCGGGCGTGCACGATACCGGTGCTGTTGGTGCGGCCTTGACCGAATCCTAGTGCGGCTAGTCCCGCTCGTCCCAGCGCATCTCCGGGCTCCGCCGCCTCTCGCCTTCGACGCGGATGACGACGGCGTCGACCTCTTCCACATGCATCCATTTCTTGCCGAGGTCGACCTCCACCATCGCCTTCTCGCGCTCGCTGGTCGGTTTGGCGATGGAGGTCACCGTGCCCACGCCGTGGACGGTTTGGACCAAGTCGCCGATCCTGATCTCCTCCGGGATGCCGTGCAGCTCGATCGACATCGATCCCACCCCCTTGGTATGTGACTACACCGGGCGGCCGATCCGGGCTCTGGGCGCCGGGCCCGTGTCGGCTCACCTCTCAACCTGACCGTAC
>CAZDGO010000026.1:0-14205 GCA_964504825.1 uncultured Gaiellales bacterium | reverse complement strand
GAGCCACTCGGATGGGCCGTCGGCAACGCCGTTGAAGTGGCCGAGGCGTTCGCCGTTCTGCGCGGCGCGGGGCCTCCCGATGTGCGCGAGGTCGTGGTGACCCTCGCCGGCCACCTGCTGCAGCTCGCCGGGCCGGCCGAGACTGTGGAAGCAGGACGTGCCGCGGCGGGGGAGAAACTAGACAATGGTAGTGCATATGAGTGTTGCCGTCGTTGGATGGCGGCTCAGGGTGCAGATCCGGCTGTTGTGGACGGGGTCGGATTGCCTCGAGCTCCGGTACTATGGCCAGTGCGGAGCCGGACTACGGGGTGGGTGCAGCGTGTGCACGCCCTCCCGGTGGCCCGCGCGGGTTTGCTGGTGGGCGCCGGCCGGGAAGGCAAAGGGGCAGCGGTCGACCACGCGGCGGGAGTGGTGTTGACGGCCACTCGGGGGTGGCGGGTGACCGCCGGTGACATTCTCGCGCACGTCCATGCGGGCGACAAAACGGCGGCCAGGGCGGCCGAGTATCTGATCGCGCAGGCCTTTGATATCGTACCGGATCCACCGGGCGAGACGAATATACTGAGTACCGTCGTCTAGCGTAATCTGAGGGTAGGTGATCGATGGACCGGATCATCCTGAAGTTCGCTGTGGTTCTGGGGTTTCTCGCTGCCTTGGCGGGCGTGTTTCTGCTCGTTCAGAACTCCGGCGTCCTCAGCGGCGGACGCACCCGGGCCGGAACGAGCCTCAGCGATATCCCCCAGAACCACCGGCACCGGCGCCAGATCTTTGCAGCGGTTGATCGGGGGTTGCTCAAGCCGGCAACCAGCACTACGTTCGGTCCTGGGGATCCTGTCACCCGGGCGCAGTTCGCGATCGCCCTAGCCAAGACCATGGGGTGGTCGGTGGGGCCCGACGAGAAGGAAGTCTTCTCCGATGTGGAGGGCGGGTCCGGGCAGGTGGATCCGGCGGACTACATGGCCGTCGCGGCCCAGAAGAACGTCATGAGCGGCGTCACGGGCGATCCGCCGAAGTTCCTACCTGGTCAACCGGTCACCCTGGAGCAGGCATTCCGCGTGATGTTACGCGCGGTCGGCGACCG
This sequence comes from uncultured Gaiellales bacterium, assembly GCA_964504825.1. Classification (GTDB taxonomy): domain Bacteria; phylum Actinomycetota; class Thermoleophilia; order RBG-16-64-13; family RBG-16-64-13; genus JAJZQZ01. The sequence continues at coordinate 13,124 of CAZDGO010000026.1, read as the reverse complement.
GGTTGCCGAACCAGCACAGATCGATACCGTCATCGCGGCTACGACATGGTCAGATGAACTCAAGAAGGCAGTACAGACGGCGAAGAACGCTAAGATCCTCGATGACACCGGCATCACACCCGGGGCCACCGACTTCTCTCAGCCGCTGACGAAGGAGACGGCGGCTGTGCTCTTGGCCAACTTGCGCAGAGCGTTGGGGGTATAGAGGGTCGGGGGTATACTTGCCCGCGATGACCCTTCCTTCGGCCGACATCAAGATCTCCTCTATTATCACCACTCACCAGAACGTCGACTTCGACGCATTTGCGGCGACCGTCGGCGCCTCGCGGCTCTATCCGGACGCGCGCATCGTGTTCTCCGGATCCCTCAATCGCAACGTGCGGGAGTTCGCGTCGCTTCACGGCGGGGAGCTGCCCATCGTCTCCTACAGAGCCTTGGACTTGGACGCTGTCCGGCGCATGATCGTAGTCGACACTGCCGAATGCGGGCGGTTGGCGGAGTTGGGGGACCTGTGTGGCAGAGAGGAGGTCGAGGTAGTCGTCTTCGATCACCACACCAGCGAGTCTCCAGTCAAACCGCCGTTCGTGCGAGGTGAGAACTGGGTGGTGAGTGGCGATGGGGCCCAGTCGACTTCGATGATGCACATCCTGTTGGAGCGGGATTTGCCCGTATCGCCTCTCGAGGCCACCATATTTGCGCTCGGCATCCACGAGGATACGGGTTCGCTCACCTACCCACGCACAACGGCGCGTGACGCGGAGATGCTCGCCGTGTGTATGCGGCTGGGTGCTTCTCAGGTCCTCATCGAGCGCTATCTTCATGATCCTCTCACCCTCGAGCAACGCCACGTGCTGCTTCAGGTGATCGACGAGGTGCGAGTGGAGCGGGTCAGGGGTCAGGACGTGCACGTGGTCGCCCTCCGAGTGGATGGCTATGTCGATGGTCTCAGCGTCATCGCTCATAAGGTGATGGACTTGCTGAACTGCGAGATCTTGCTGCAGGTCGTCGCCATGGAGGAACGCATCTTCGTCACCGCTCGGTCGCGAGCGGGTTCCTTCGACGTGGCTGCTCTCCTGCGGACCGTTGGCGGTGGAGGTCACGCTCAAGCCGCTTCGGCGGTCTTGAGGGAGCATGACCCAGACGAGGTGGTGCGGCGACTTCTGGCGGCGTTGGCGGATACCGTGACCACGACGCTGCCCACTGCCGCCGATATCATGAGCCGACCGGTACGATTCATCGAAGCCGACACGGCCGTCGACGACGCGCTCCTTGCGGCTCAGCGCTACGGTCATTCGGGCATCACAGTCAAAGACGGGGATCGCGTGGTGGGCATGGCGGCACGACGCGACCTCGACAAGGCAGTTAGACATGGACTCGGTCACGCCCCCGTGAAAGGTGTGATGACCCGCAATGTGGTGTTTGCGCGGCAGTCGGCCACCGTGGAAGAACTGCGCCACCTCATGGTAGAGACCAACGTGGGGCGTCTTCCGATCGTGTCCGATGAGGGCTACGGCCGGGCCGAGAGAGATGGCGCCCTGCTGGTCGACGACGTGGTAGGCATCGCCACCCGCACGGACGTGTTGGCTGCGTATCAGGGTGGTTGGGTGGACAAGAAGGAGTCTCTGGAGCCCGAGGCCACCAGGGTGGATGCGCTGCTCGACCTGCCCTACTTCGGCCGGCTCTTCCGGGCGGCCTCGGCTATCTCCGACGATTTTGCGGGCGTGTATCTGGTAGGGGGCTTCGTCCGGGACCTGTTACTCGGCCGTCCGAACTTTGACATCGACATCGCTGTCGAGGGCGACGGCATCCAGTTCGCCCGCCGGTTGGCACAGCGACTCGGGGGGCGCGTACGCCCGCACCAGAAGTTCCAGACCGCGGTCGTACTGCTCCCCCCGGAGTCGCTAGGGGAGGAGCCGGCGTGGCTCCCGGCGGGGCAGGACCCCTTCCACATCGACGTGGCTACCACCCGCACGGAGTTCTACGACTACCCAGCAGCTCTGCCGAGCGTCGAGCACGCGTCTGCCCGCCAAGATCTGTTCCGACGCGACTTCACGATCAACGCCATGGCGATCTCGTTGAAAGGCGAGGATCTGGGAGAGGTGCTCGATTTCTTCGGCGGCTTCAGCGATCTGAACAACGGGGTCATCCGCGTATTGCACAATCTGAGTTTCATCGAGGATCCCACGCGCATCTTCCGAGCCGTGCGCTACGAGAACCGCTACGCATTCCGCATGGACGAACACACGCGGGCTCTCGCGAAGGCGTGCGTGGAGATGCGCCTGGTCGGCGATCTCTCCAGTGCCCGGCTGCGGGATGAACTCGTGTCACTGCTCGATGAGGCCGACGTGGCGTGGACCCTCCAACGCCTGTTCGAGCTCGGGGTCGCCCGGCAGGTGCATCCTAAGCTGGCCACGGGGGAGCGCACCGTCGATCTCATCACACGGCTCGACGTCTTGGTCCGCGAGTTCGGCCTGGAGAGCGACGTAGCGCGCTGGCGGTTGCGCCTGGCGGCGGTCACCCGCAACATGACGCACGATGACCTCTTCATGTGGCTGGAACGACTGCGCCTGCGTCACGCCGACGCCCAGGTGGTGCGAAAAAGTGTAGTGCTCGGGCCGCGGATGGACGAGCAGCTCGCGGCCGGTGATCTGGGCGATTGGGATCTCTACCGTCTCTTGGATGCGGCTCCTGTAGAATCGGTGGTGTTCGCGCTCGGTCACTCGGAGTCGGTCGCGGCCCAGGAGCGCTTCCGACGCTATCTGGGTGTGCTTCGTCGCAGACGGCTGCAGATAACCGGGGCCGATGTGATCGTTCTCGGAGCGCGGCAAGGTCCGGCGGTGGGAAAGGTGTTGGAAGAGGTGCGCCGTGGGCGCGTCGAAGATCGAATCGGCCCGGGCAGGCAGGCGGAGTTGACTGCTGCCCACGCTTACCTCGAGGCGGAGAACGCACGAATAGTGGAGGAGAAACGGTGACGAAACGCACGTTCCTGGAACGGATTGGCGGCTGATGGGCCGCGGCCTCCTCGATCTCGTCTTCCTGCTTCCGATCTTGCTTGTTTCGATGATGGCCCACGAGGTCGCGCATGGCTACGTGGCCTTTCGGTTGGGCGATCCGACCGCGAAAGCCCACGGTCGACTCACGCTCAACCCGATCAAGCATCTCGATCCGTTGGGGACGGGGATGTTCGTGGTCACCTATTTGCTGAGCCCGTTCATCTTCGGGTGGGCGAAGCCGGTTCCCGTCAGCCCCTACTACTTCAAGAACCGACAGCGCGGCATGCTTATGGTCGGACTTGCCGGCCCGGTCGCCAACTTCATCATCGCGGTCGGGCTGGCGGTCGTGCTCAACCTTCTTCATCCGGCAGGTTCGATGCTGCTCTCCATCCGTGGAGGTTCGACCCTGTTCACCGTGCTCTTCGTGGCGTTCCAGGTGAACGTCGTGCTGGGCATCTTCAATCTCGCTCCGGTGCCACCGCTCGATGGATCGCGCGTACTGGGGGGCTTTCTGCCTCGTGAAGCGTACGCCCGCTGGGTCGAACTCGATCGCTACGGGATGGTCTTCATCTTGCTGCTCCTGTTCGTCTTCCAGGGTCCCTTCTTTGCCGTGCTCAGGGGAGCGTTCGGCCTGGTGAGTCGAGTGCTCCTGCCGGCCTACAACTAGCCGCCGTTGGGCGGCTGGGACCCCGCGGCCGCTCGCGGAATCTCGCGCCCTCGCGTACTATAGGGGTGTCACTTACAACGGCCGATCCGCACGTGCGGTCGGTCTTGCCGCGGAGATGATGCGGTTGCGTCTGCTCGATCTCGATCTTGACGTCTATCAGGGGCCGTTCGACCTCCTCTTCACCTTGATCTTGAAGGAAGAGGTCGACGTCTTCGAGATACCGCTGGCCGAGGTCATCCTAGCCTACGTACAAGAGCTCGCCGGCGGCGCTGAGGTCGATTGGGACGGGCTCTCGGAGTTCCTCGTGCTGATCAGCTCTCTCCTGGAGCTCAAGTCTCGGATCCTCCTGCCGGGCGCGCCGGCCGTTCAAGAGGACGTAGCGCCGGAACTTGCTCGGGACCTACTCGTGGAGCGCTTACTGCGCTATCGACAGTTCAAAGGGGCGGCCGCGGCGCTGGGGGAGGAGTTGGCCGCCCAAAGAGGCCGTCGCCTACGCGCTCCGTCGCGCGAGGCTCGGCGCGTACTCACGTCTGAAGACCAGATGGCTGCCACATACGATCCGGCAAAGCTGCATCACGCTCTCGGCCGGCTGCTCAGTGCCCGCCGGGAGCTGGACACCAGCCATGTGGCGTTGATCCGGGTCGACGTGACCCGTCAGATGGCCGCCATACGGCGGCGGCTCGCCACGTACGGGCACCTCTCGTTCGACGAGGTGTTCGGCGGCGAAGACCCCATGGTGCAGGCGGTCACCCTGCTGGCTCTGCTCCAGCTGCTTTCGCGGGGCGATGTGCGCGTCTCACAACGGCGACCGTTCGCCGATATCGAGGTGGCGCCGGTGCAAGCGCGGAAGATCGCCTGACGTGGAGGGGGTGCTCGATCCGGTCGTTCGCGACATCGAAGCCGTGCTGTTCGCAGCCGGTCGACCGCTGGATCTAGCCTCTTTGGTGCGGGCGGCTTCGCACGCGCATCCGGTGGGCGAACAGGAGGTTACTGCTGCGGTCGGCCGCTTGGAGGGGGCGTTTCCCGTAGACGGAGCACGCGGATTCGAACTCACCCGTTTGGCCGAGGGATGGGTGTTCCGCACAAATCGGCTCTGCGAGGGGGCTCTGAGCGCGGCGTTCGACTTTGGAGAGGATCTACGTCTGTCCCCAGCCGCGCTGGAGACACTGGCTATCGCGGCCTACCTGCAGCCCGTCTCCCGGCCGGAGATCGCTGAGATCCGAGGCGTCAACTCCGACTCGGCTGTGCAGACCCTGGTCGATCGGGAGCTGATCCTCGAGACCGGTCGCCGTGACGATGCGGGGGGGGCGATCTTGTTCGGCACGACGCGTCGCTTCCAGGTGGCCTTCGGCCTTGACGGGCTGGAGCAGCTCCCGGTTCTTGAGGGGTTCGCGCCGGGAGAGGCTGAGCGGGACGAGCTGAAGCGCCGCTTGGGCCTGCTGCTCGTATCGCCGGAGTGATCATGCGGCTGCAGCGCGCCCTGGCGGCCGCGGGCCTGGGTTCTAGGCGCGCGTGCGAAGACCTGATCCGAGCCGGCCGGGTTACGGTCGACGGCGTGGTAGCCGAACTCGGCATGAGCGTCGAATCGGATCATCAATCGCTCGCTGTAGATGGACGATTGATCCGAGCAGAGCACAAGGAGTACTGGTTGCTGAACAAGGCCGCGGGCGTGGTGAGCACCGTCTCGGACCCTCAGGGCCGGGAAACAGTGGTAGACTGCGTGCCTGCCGGCGTGCGCGTCTACCCGGTCGGCCGTCTGGATCAGTTCACCACGGGACTCCTGCTGCTAACCAACGACGGCGAGCTCGCGAACCGTCTGTTGCATCCTCGGTATGGGGTGGGCAAGGAGTACAGAGCCCTGGTGCGGGGATGCATCGACGATCAAGATATGCGGCGACTCTGCGATGGCGTGCAGCTCCACGATGGCCTAACAGCCCCGGCTTCGGTCCGGCTCTTGTCGCGCGATGAACGTACCACTGAGGTGGCCGTGGTCATCCACGAGGGACGGAACAGGCAGGTTCGGCGGATGATCGAAGCGATCGGCCATAGCGTTCTGCGTCTGCATCGGACCCGCTTCGACGGTCTGAGCGACGAAGGTCTGGGTCTTGGTTGGGCGCGTGCCCTGACCACAGACGAGGTCGCGCGCCTACGGTCTGAGGCCGGGCTCGAATGAGATGCAGTGGCACGCAGGTGGAAAGGAGGCGTGGCCATGAAACTGAATAGCGCTCTGGAGGGTCTGGTGGCCTACAAGGCCGCCCCGCCTCTGGACGAGATCTCCGCCCACTACGGGTTGGATCGGCTGGTGAAGCTGGCCTCCAACGAGTGCGGCGACGGACCCTTCCCCGAGGTGATCGACGCCATGACCCGCGAGCTTGCGGGGCTGAACCGCTACCCGGACGGTGGCTGCGGCCGTCTGCGGGCCGAGCTCTCGGGGTGTCTCGCCGTGCCTCCGGAATACCTGGTGTTCGGGAACGGATCGTGCGAGTTGCTCATGCTCCTGGGGCAAGCTCTGCTTTCCGCCGGCGAGGGCATGGTCTATGCGGATCCGTCGTTCGTCATGTACCACACCATCGGGGTGCTGAGGCAAGCGCGCGTCTCCGCGGTCCCCCTTCGGGACCACACCCATGATCTCGACGCTCTGGCCGCGGCTATCCGCCCGGACACCCGCATGGTCATCCTCTGTAACCCGAACAATCCCACGGGCACGCTGCTGCCCGCGGACGCCCTTCGGGCCTTCGTGCGTGCCGTACCGGCGGATGTGGCCGTGGTGCTCGACGAAGCCTACGTGGAGTTCGTCACCAGCCCCACGTACGAGGATCCCGTGCCCTGGCTGCAGGAGCACGAGAATCTCATCGTCTTGCGCACCTTCTCGAAGATATACGGCTTGGCCGGTCTGAGGGTGGGATACGGCATCGCCAACCGCGCACTGACCGAGGCATTGGACAAGGTGCGGCAGCCATTCAATGTATCCACGTTGGCCCAAGTGGCGGCCATGGAATCCCTCCGGCATCCGGACCGGCTCCGCACCCGCAGGGAAGAAACGGCCCGGGAACGACAGCGAATGGGAGCGGCTCTGGAGCGTTTGGACATCAGGTTCATCCCCAGTCACGCCAATTTTCTGCTTCTCGACATAGAGGGACTGCCCGTGCCCGGGAAGGAGGTGCCGCAGGCCCTCCTCGAGCGGGGGGTCATGACGCGGTCTGGTTACGCCATGGGGTGTCCCGGCTGGCTCCGGGTGACCATCGGCACAGAGGATGAGAACGACCTCTTCCTCGAGCAACTCGCCGCCATCGCGGCGAAGGGAGCTACACCATGACCGCCCTCGAAGGTGGAAGCATCGAGATGATGATCGTGATGAAGGAAGGATCTACCCAGGCCGACGTCGATCACGTCCTCCTGCGCCTGGAGGAAGCGGGTGCCCGGGGACACGTCTCGACCGGTGATGTCGTAACCGTGATCGGCGTCATGGGCGACCGCGAGGTCATCGCCGGACTGCCGTTGGAGGCCTTCCCGGGAGTGGACAAAGTCCTTCCCATCCTACGACCATACAAGTTGGTCAGCCGGGAGTTCCGGAACACCGACACGGTGATCTCGATAGGACCCGGCAAGATCGGAGGAGGCCATTTTGGCTTGATAGCGGGCCCCTGTTCGGTGGAGAACCGCGAGCAACTGTTCTCGGCCGCGCGGTACGTCAAGGAAGCGGGGGCCACCATGTTGCGTGGCGGGGCCTTCAAACCGCGCACCTCACCGTATGCGTTTCAGGGGATGGGGGTGGAGGCCCTCAAGATCCTCGCCGAAGCCCGTGCGGAGACCGGTCTTCCCGTGGTCACCGAGGTGATGGACCCCCGCCAGCTGGATGACGTGGTGGCCTACGCCGACGTCATTCAGATCGGCGCACGCAACATGCAGAATTTCCACCTGCTGTCGGCTGTGGGCGAGGTGGACAAGCCCATACTCCTGAAGCGCGGCCTCTCGGCCACCATCGAAGAGCTCCTCATGGCGGCGGAGTACATCGTCAAAGAGGGCAACGTCAACGTGGTCTTGTGTGAGCGGGGCATCCGGACCTTCGAGACGGCCACGCGAAACACCCTGGATATCAGTGCGATACCCATCATCAAGCGCAGCTGCCACCTGCCGGTCATCGTCGACCCGAGCCATGCCACCGGCCGCATCGATCTGATCGAGCCACTATCCCTCGCGGCAATTGCAGCGGGGGCCGACGGACTGCTCATCGAGACTCATCCCACGCCGGAATCGGCGCTGTGCGATGGTGGCCAGTCTCTGAACCCCCGCGATTTCGCCCGCACAGCCGCCCGCATTCAGGAGATGGTCACCTGGGTGGGCAAGACCCTCGGGTAGGGCGAACATGATCTCCAGGAGTGACACGGTGCCGATCAGGCGCATGGCTGTGCTCGGGGTCGGCCTCATGGGGGGTAGTCTGGCTCTGGCCGCGCGCCGCAGGGCGCGCGTGCTGGATGTGCGTGGGTACGACGCAGACCCCCGCGCCCTTGAGCAGGCGTTCTCCGCCGGCGTCATCACCAGACCATGCTCGAGCGTGGCCGAGGCTGCCGCGGACGCCGATCTGGTAGTGGTCTGTGCCCCGGTCCGCGGCATACCGGCGCTGGTGCGTGAAGCCCTGTCGGCCGATCCGGCCCCGCGCCTGGTCACCGACATCGGCAGCACGAAGACGGCCATAGTCTCTGGATTGTCCTCTGCTGAGCGCCGCTACTTCATCGGGGGTCACCCGATTTGCGGCGCCGAGACCAGTGGCGTGCGGTTCGCCCGGGAGAACCTCTTTCACGGCGCTACCTACTTCCTCTGTCCGACGGAGGAGGTACCTGCCGAGACCTACGAGATGCTCCACGCCTTCGTCACTCAGATCGGAGCAAAGCCGGTGGCGGTGGAAGTGCATGCGCACGACCGCATCATGGCTCTAGTCAGCCATGTGCCCCACGTGATCGCCAACGTGCTCATGAGCGAAGTAGGGGCTTTCGAGGCTTCGGGCCGTCGCGCGCTCTATTCGGTGGGCCCGAGCTTCAAAGACCTTACTCGGGTCGCGGGAACGAACCCGCCCATGTGGCGCGACATCTTCTTCGAGAACGCATCCGCACTGGTGGATTCGCTGCGGAGCGTGACCGACGAACTGGCTTCGTTCTGCGATGTGCTGGAATCGGGAGACGAGGATGCGATCCTCAGCTCGATCGGGCGGGCGGGCAGCTACCGCCAGGAGTTGCTCGCCTACGAGGACATCACGCCCGAGACCCTGTTCCGTGTCACCGTGCGCATCCCCGACCGCCCGGGCGTGCTCTCGCGGGTGATGACCGCCCTGGGCAGCGCCAACATCAACATCGAAGATCTTACCCTGCACCACTTCAGCCGGGACGATGGCGGCGACTTGGTGCTCTACGTGTCCGGCGAGGAGACCGCTGCCCTGGTCGCTACGCTCACCGGCGAACTGGGCTATCCGGCGGTCTTCTCCGGGGGGCTCGGTGCATAACCCTGGTGGGCAGATGTTCCGGCCCGCGGAAGGCGGTCTGCGAGGCACGGTACGCGTACCGGGAGACAAGTCCATCAGCCATCGGGCGGTCCTCCTCGGGGCGGTATGTGCCGGCGCTGTCGAAGTGACGGGTTTCCTCCGTTCCGCCGACACGCTCGCGACGGTGGACGCGATCCGTGCCCTCGGAGTCATGGTCGACGAGATCGGGCATGATCACCTTGTCGTCCACGGACGCGGGTGGGACGGCCTGAAGGAGCCCGAGGATGTCATCGACGTCAGGAACGCCGGCACGTTGATTCGTCTTCTGCCAGGTTTGCTGGCCTCCTTACCCTTCATGACCGTGCTCACCGGCGACGCCAGCATCCGGCGCCGGCCGATGGGGCGAGTGATCGAACCGCTCGTGGCCATGGGCGCCGAGGTGTGGGGGAGAGGAGGCAATCGGCTGCCCCCCATCGCCGTGCGCGGCGGGGCTCTTAGGGGCATCTCGCACCCCATGCCGGTCGCTTCGGCTCAGGTCAAATCTTGCCTTCTGCTGGCCGGACTGCGGGCACACGGGGAGACGACTATCGTCGAACCCGGCCCATCGCGTGATCACACCGAGCGGCTGCTTCGTGCCGGCGGGGCGCAGGTCGAGCGCCGCGGTTCACCCGGCGGCCCCGGCACCGTGCGAGTGTGTCCACTCCGTGGGCCACTTGCCCTCACCTCCGTGCAGATCCCCGGGGATCTCAGCTCGGCGGCTTTTCTGCTCGTGGGCGCTCTCTTGATCCCCGACTCTCGGGTCACCGTGGAAGAGGTCGGTCTCAATCCCACCCGCACGGGCATCCTTGACGTCCTGGTCGCTATGGGAGCCCACCTGGAAGTCGATCCTTCCCCACTATCCGCCGCGGAACCGGCGGGCAGCGTGACAGCCGCCTTCTCAGACCTGACGGCGGTTGACATCGGCCCTGACCACGTGCCTCTGCTCATCGATGAGATCCCAGTGTGGGCTCTGGCGGCCGCCCGAGCGCGGGGCACGTCGCACCTGCGCGGGGCGGCGGAATTGAGGGTCAAAGAGAGCGATCGTCTGGCTGCGGTAGCCGCCCTCCTCGGAGCGCTGGGAGTGGACGTGATTGAACATCCGGACGGCCTCGACATCACCGGTAGTCCGGATGGTTGGAGTGGCGGCGCCGTTCAGTCGCGCGGTGACCACCGTCTAGCCATGGTAGGCGCCCTCGCCGGACTCTGCTCCCGGACGGGAGTGTCCGTCGACGACGTGGCCTGCATGGACGTGTCGTACCCCACGTTCGCTGCTACGATACAAGGATTGACGGGGGACAGGGGAGAGCGATGATCATCGCTATCGATGGTCCGGCGGGTTCAGGCAAGAGCACCATCGCGCAGGGGGTGGCGCGCCGGCTCGGCCTCGCGTACCTTGACACGGGTGCGATGTATCGTACGGTGACCCTGCTCGCGCTTGAGCGCGACATGTCGCTGGAGGACGATGGTGCACTTGGTGCCGTGGCGGAACAGACGCCGCTTCACTTCGAGGACGCCCCGCGAGGAGCCCCGCGCGTCTTTGTGGGCGAGCGTGATGTGAGCGAGGCCATCCGTCGCCCTGAAGTGTCGCGCGCGGTGTCGCAGGTGGCGGCGCACCCGCATGTGCGCCACGCTCTCACAGTGCGCCAGCGCGGGCTCGCGGCCGCCGGTGACATCGTTCTCGAGGGACGCGATACCGGCACCGTAGTGTGCCCGAGTGCCGATATCAAGGTGTTTTTGACTGCCTCCGTCGAGGAACGGGCGCGGCGGCGGGGGCAACAGCTCCAGAAACAGGGCGTCGACGTCGAGCTATGTTCCCTCCAGCGCGAACTGGTGCTTCGCGACGACCACGATTCGGGCAGGGCCATGGCGCCGTTTCAGAGAGCGAACGACGCCCTGCAGATCGATACCACCGCCCTGCCGGCCGACGTGGTCATCGATCTGATCTGTGAGGCGGCGGCGCGCACAGCAGGTCACAGCAGGCCATCGTGCTGAGCGGTCCCGGCGACACGTGGTTCTTTCGTGTTGCGCATGTGGTGATCCCGCCGGTGTTCAGGTGCCTCTATCACATGGAGGTCCGCGGGCTCGAGCACATACCGCGCACTGGCGCCGTGGTGCTCGCCTGCAATCACGTGTCCAATATCGACCCGGTGTTCTTGGGCGCAGCCTGCCAACGCCAGGTGCATTTCATGGCGAAGTCGGAGCTCTGGAAGTTCAAATCCCTCGGGTGGATCGTCGACGGCCTGGGGGCATTCCCCGTACGCAGAGGAGAAGCCGATCGCGAAGCCGTGCGGCGCGCTCTGGAGCTGCTCGATCAACAAGCCGTGGTGGGCATATTCCCGGAGGGAAGCCGTCAACCCGAGGGCAGACTCGGCGAGCTTCAGACGGGGGTGGCTCTGCTCTCCCTTCGGCCGGACGTGACCACGATCCCGGTAGTCCTGCGAGGCACCAACTACGTCGTGCGCAACCGCCGGCCGTCCTTTCCGAGGGTCACCGTCACGTTCGGACCTCCGGTTCCCGCCCTGGTGGCGGGGGGTGCGAGAGCCGAACGCCATCGCGAATTCGCCGCCGGATTGAAGACCGCCTTGCAGGCTCTCCTGGACCAGACGGCACAGACGGGCGTACCGGCCGACAGCGGGGTGGGCGCGTGAGCCCCGTGCAGGTCTGCGTCTCCGAATCGGCAGGGTTCTGCTGGGGGGTTGAACGCGCCCTCCGGCTGGCCAGAGAGGCCGCGGCGAGTGCGCCCGGGCCTATCCATACCTTGGGGCCGCTTATACACAATCCTTCGGTGATCGCCTCGTTGGCGGAACAGGGAATAGAGGTCGTCGATGACCCCGCTGCCAAGGGAGAGGGCACGATCATCATCCGCTCTCACGGCGTGCCGCTGGAGACTATGGCCGAGTTGGCCCGTCAGCGCGTGACCGTAGTCGACGCCACCTGTACCTTCGTGAAAGCCGCGCAAGAGAAGGCTGCCCGTCTGCGCGAGGAGGGCTACTTCGTCGTGGTCCTGGGAGAGCCGGCTCATCCCGAGGTGCTCGGCATCCGCTCGTATGCGGGTCCAGGCTCTCTGGTGGTGCAGGGTCCGGCCGACCTCCCGCTGGAGCTTCCCGGTCGGCGGGTGGGCGTGGTGGTGCAGACCACGCAGACGCAGGAACGACTCATCTCCCTTGTGGCGGCCCTCGTGCCGCGAGTGCGAGAATTGCGGGTACACAACACCATCTGCCACGCGACGGAGGAACGCCAAGAGGCAGCGGTAGCTATGGCGTCCACCGTCGATCTGGTGGTCGTAGTCGGGGGTCGCAACTCCGGTAACACCTCCAGACTGGCCGAACTCTGCTCGGCCGTGCAGCCGCGCACTCACCACATCGAAAAAGCCGAGGAGATCCTGCCCGAGTGGTTCTCGGCCGTCCGGACCGTCGGCGTGACCGCTGGAGCATCAACCCCCCCTGAGCAGATAGAGGCGGTCGTCGGCCGCCTCGAGGAGATCGTCCCGTGAGCCGTGAACTGCCCCGAGTAGCTGTTGTCGGCTATCCCAACGTCGGAAAGTCGACCTTGTTCAATCGCCTCACCGGTACCCGGGAAGCGGTGGTGGCTCCTGAGGCCGGGGTCACCCGAGACCGCAAAGAGGGCTCAGCCGAGTGGACCGGCCACCATTTCGTCCTCGTGGATACGGGCGGTATCGACCTGCAATCCAAAGCGCCGCTCTCGGACCAAGTACGGGCGCAGGCCCGCGTGGCCATCGCGGATGCCGCCATGGTCATATTCGTCGTCGACGGCAAGTCGGGCGTCGGCCCACAGGAACATGAGATCGCGGAGATCCTCCGAAACAGCCAGTTGCCGGTGGTCTTGGCGGTGAACAAGATCGATGCCCGCTCCGCGACCGACCGGCTGGCCGAATTCTGGGAACTCGGCCTTGGGGAACCCATGGGTCTTTCGGCGGAACATGGTCTCG
>CAZDGO010000025.1:0-14558 GCA_964504825.1 uncultured Gaiellales bacterium | reverse complement strand
AGTGGTGGCGGCGGCCGACGCGGACGGCGGCCGCGAACTCGTGGCGCGGGCGGCCGAGCAGCTTCGAGGCCCGTACGCCCGCAGAGGCTTGGACTTGATGATCGACGTGGACCCGCAATGGTTCACCTGAGGCAGAGGAGCATCTGAACATGTCTCGTAGCCCTGGGGAAAAGGCCCGGTTGTCGTCCGATCGCATTCGCGTCTTCGGTGATCCCGTGCTCAAACAGGAATCCAGGGAGATCACTGAACGTGGCCCCGAGCTCGACCGGCTCTCGAAGCTGATGTTCGAGGTCATGGACCGCGAAGGTGGCGTCGGGCTGGCCGCGCCGCAGATCGGCATCCAACGCAAGATCATGGTGTGGCGTCATCCGGAGACGGAACAGGGTTACGTGCTGCTGAATCCCCGCATCGTGGAGCGCTCCGACGAGACGGTGACCGCCAGCGAAGGGTGTCTGTCCTTGCCGGGGCACTCCATGGACGTGGAACGCGCGGAACGGGTGGTGGTCGAAGCCGTCGATCTGCAGGGCGAACCGGTCACGATCGAAGCCACAGGGCTGCTGGCGCGCATCATGCAGCACGAGATAGATCACCTTGAGGGGCACGTCATCCTGGACCGGACTACGTCCAACGAGCGTCGCCGGGTGCTGAAGGATCTCCGCGACCAGATGGAGCCTTGAGTCATTCCGGCTGTGAGGTTCGCCTTAGCGGGCACTCCTGAATTCGGCGCCCGCGTGCTGCGGGATCTACTCGACCGCGGCCTGCGCCCGGTCCTGGTGGTGTCGCAGCCGGACCGGCCGGCCGGGAGAGGACGGCGTCTCGTGAGCCCTGAGGTAACGGCGGCCGCCCGGCGGAATGACCTTCCGGTTCTTCAGACCGCGAACATCAACCACTCCGATGTGCGGGCGGCGCTCGTGGACGCGGGGGTGGAGTACTTGGTGGTGGCTTCGTTCGGCCAGCTCCTGCGTGCCGACATCCTTGCCGCGTTCTTCTGTCTGAACGTGCACGCTTCGCTGTTGCCGGCGTATCGCGGAGCGGCGCCCATCGTGCGTGCCCTCATGGCCGGAGAGACCCAGATCGGGGTCAGCCTGATGCGGATGACGGCCGGCCTTGATGAGGGGCCGTGGGCTCTCCAGCGGAGCCTGTCGGTAACGCCGCGCGACAACGCGGGCACGGTGGGCCGGGCTCTGGCCCTTCTTGGGGCGCTGGGAATCGAAGAGGTGTTCGAGAGCATGGTCGAGGGTGAGGTCACCTGGACCGATCAGCCAGGCGGGGCGACGTATGCCGGCAAGGTGGGTCCGGCGGACAGAGTCTTCGATCCGCGACTGGCCGCGCGAAGACTCCACGATCGCGTCCGCGCGCTTTCGCCGGGCATAGGATGCGAAGCCCGGTCCAGCGGCGGCCTCGCCTTCAAGATCTGGCGCACGTGGCCCAAGCGGACTACTCCGTCCGGGAACGAGACCCCGCAACCGATACCGGGTCGGTTGACCCGCGAGGAGGGACGCTTGTTCGTCGATTGCTGTGACGGCGCGCTCGAACTTGTGACGGTGCAACCGGTCGGAAAGCGTCCTATGCGTGCCTCGGAGCTACTCCGGGGATATGGGTCTCGGCTGGGTGAGAGTCTCGAAGTGCCTCCGGAGGGCGGATGGGAGAGACAGTCATGACCCGCATTCCTCAGGAGTTGTTCTCGCGCCGCCTGCTGGCTCCGTCGATCCTCTCCGCCGATTTCTCCCGCCTAGGTGCCGACGTGGATGCCGTGCTCGACGCCGGGGTGCGCCTGGTGCACGTCGATGTCATGGATGGGCGCTTCGTGCCCAATATCACCATCGGTCCGGCGGTTGTGGGCGCCCTCGCGCCCCGCATACACGAGCGCGGTGCCTTCGTCGACGCCCATCTGATGATCGTCGAACCCGACCGCTATCTGGAAGCCTTCGCCCAGGCGGGGGTAGATGCCCTCTCCGTGCACGTCGAGGCGTGCCCTCACCTGCACCGCACCCTGGCGCAGATCCGCGAACTGGGCATGGCGGCTGGGTTGGCCGTCAACCCGGCCACGGATCTCTCGGCGATAGGGGAGGCGGTCATGTTTTGCGACTTCGTGCTGGTGATGAGCGTCAACCCGGGATTCGGCGGGCAGACGTTCATACCCGAAAGCGTGGACAAGATACGACGCCTGCGCGAACTTGCGCCGCTACGGGTGGCCATCGAAGTCGACGGTGGAGTCGGCCGAGACACAGTGCACCGTTTGACTCAGGCGGGGGCAGGGTGGTTCGTCGCCGGGTCGGCGGTCTTTGGCACGGGCATGCCGGAGCTAGAGGCGGGGATGCTGCAAAAGCTCATCGACGCCGCCGGCTAGACCGGGGGGCCTTAAGAGCTCGCTCGTGGGCGTCCGCCGCCGCGTGTGTTACAGTTCCAAAGCCTGAACAGGCATATCTGTTCGTGGTCTTCGGGGTCGGGTGAGATTCCCTACCGGCGGTCATAGCCCGCGAGCCCTTCGGGGCAGATCAGGTGTGATTCCTGAGCCGACAGTCATAGTCTGGAAGAGAGAAGACCGCTGCGCGCTCGTGCGCGCCTGCGCCTCGACCCCGGAGCCCTGACTGTAGGGGTCTGCATATGGCGCTGACAGAGACCGATCGACACTTTCTCGAGCGAGCATTGGCGCTGGCCGAGCGGGGTCGTGGCATGACCAGCCCCAACCCGGTGGTTGGAGCGGTCGTGGTCGTCGACGGACGGATCGCGGGAGAAGGGTTCCACGCGGCCGCCGGGCATGACCACGCGGAGATCGTCGCCATGAGAGCAGCCGTGGGTGACGATATCGCCGGCCCGCTTGTCGGCGCCACTGTTTACGTCACGCTCGAGCCGTGCTGCCACCATGGCCGCACCCCGCCGTGCACTGACGCGCTCATCGTCGCCGGCGTCACCCGGGTGGTGGTGGGGGCGGAAGACCCCTCCACGTGGGTCCACGGCCGGGGGATACAGCTCCTGAGGGCGGCGGGCATCACTGTCGATGTGGCCGACGGTGATCTTGCGTATAAGGCGAAACGTCAGAACGACCCGTTCCGCAAGCACGTGACCGCGGGCCTGCCTTTTGTCACCTACAAGTACGCCATGACGATAGACGGCCGCGTGGCCACGGAGTCGGGAGACTCCAAATGGATCTCCGGTGAGGAGAGCCGTCTGCGGGTGCACGATTTCCGCGCCCGCTCCGATGCGGTTCTGGTCGGAGCGGGCACCTTCCGGCACGATGATCCTCAACTGACGGCGCGTGACGTCCCGGTCCACCGCCAGCCGCTCCGGGTCGTGGTCGACTCGCATCTCGGCGCGGCGCGGGAATCCGCCCTCGTGCGAACCGCCTCCGAGGGGACGGTGCTGTTCGTCTGCTCGGAAGGGGTGGCCGAGAGCCGTGTCGACGAGGTCCGCTCGTGGGGGGTGGAAGTGGAGGTCCTACCGGCCGCACCGAACGGTCATCCCGATCCGCCGAGCGTTTGCTGGCTGCTCGCGGAGCGACACATCCAGAGCGTCTTCCTCGAGGGCGGCGCGACGCTGGCCGCCGCCTGGTGGGACGCGGGCTTGATAGATCGCATCGTTGCCTTCGTGGCGCCCGTGGTGGCGGGAGGAGCATTTTCACCCGGGCCACTGCCCGCCATCGGATACGCCCACATGGATGCCGCGCTGCGCCTGCGTGATGTCACAGTAGAGCAGAGCGGCTGCGATGTCATGGTCAGCGGCTACATAGGGGAGCCTGCATGACGTACCGCACGGCACAACGCTCCGGGTCGCCTTTCCCAGTGGACGGGTGTGAGTGATGTTCACCGGCCTGGTGGAAGAAGTGGGAAGGGTGCAACGGCTGACCCGTCGGGGAGAGGGCGCTCACCTCTACGTGTCGGCCCACAGAGTGCTTGAGGGCACTCGTATCGGCGACTCGGTCTCGGTGAGTGGAGCGTGCCTTACGGTGGTAGCGATCGCAAGTGATACGTTCGCGGTGGATTGTATGGCTGAGACCCTCGAGCACACCACCATAGGATCACTGCGCCCCGGCCACGAGGTCAACCTGGAACGGGCGTTGGCTCTAGGCGATAGGCTGGGCGGGCACCTAGTGCTCGGCCACGTCGATGGCGTCGGTGACATACTGTCGTCGCGCACCCGGGGCATCGCCCAGGAACTGCGGATCTCACTGCCCGCCGAACTCCGGGGTTTCGTGGCGGGCAAGGGGAGCATCGCCGTGGACGGCATCTCCCTCACCGTCACCGACGTGACCGATACGGATTTCGGTCTGGGCATCATCCCGCACACGTTGCGCGAGACCACCCTGCGGGCGGTCTCGCCCGGCAGGCGCGTGAACCTCGAAGTCGATGTGTTGGCTCGCTACGTGCACCAGGTTCTGGGAACCTTCGTCGCGCGGCCCGCCGGCGGGGGCCTGGAAAGCATGTTGCGAGAACAGGGCTATGTGTAGAGCGCGCCGCCGCCGGCCAAGGGCCGGTTCGCCAACGAGAGAAGCTGACCGGCGGGCCTGAGAGGCCATCGCCTACAAGGAGGATCATGGGTCACGAACGAGCATTCGCCACTATCGAAGAAGCCATCGACGAGATGAAGTCGGGGCGCGTGGTGGTCGTGGTCGACGACGAGGATCGTGAGAACGAAGGCGACCTCACGATGGCCGCGCAGTTCGTCACGCCAGACGCCATCAACTTCATGGCCAAACATGGGCGGGGCTTGATCTGCCTTGCGCTCACCCCCCAACGGGCCGACAAACTGGGTCTGCACCCGATGGCCCGAAACAACCAGTCCCGTTTCGAGACCGCGTTCACGGTCTCCATCGAGGCCCGTGAGGGCGTGACCACGGGGATCTCCGCGGCAGACAGGGCCCGCACCATCCAGGTGGCCATCGACCCCCGCACCCGCCCAGAAGACCTTGTCCAGCCCGGGCACGTATTCCCCCTCCGGGCCCGCCCTGGTGGGGTGCTCGAACGCTCGGGTCAGACTGAAGCGGCTGTCGATCTTGCCCGCCTCGCCGGCCTCAACCCGGCCGGGGTCATCTGCGAGATCATGAACGAGGACGGCACGATGGCCCGGGTCCCTGACCTGATCCCGTACTGCGGTGAGCACAGCCTCAAGATGGTCACGGTCGCCGACCTCATCGAATATCGCAGACGGACGGAGAAGCTTATCCGCGCGGGTGCCGTCGTGAGTCTGCCCACCAAGTGGGGAGATTTCACGGCGCACGGCTACGAGAGCATCCTCGATGGCGAGCAACACCTCGCGCTGGTGAAGGGCGACGTGGCGGGCAAGGAGAACGTGCTGGTGCGCGTGCACTCAGAGTGCCTCACCGGTGATGTGTTCGGCTCCCTACGCTGTGACTGTGGCGAGCAGTTGGAGGGGGCGATGGAGCGGATCGCGGCCGAGGGACTGGGAGTGCTGCTCTACATGGCCCAGGAAGGCCGCGGGATCGGGTTGCTCAACAAGCTCCGTGCCTATAAGCTCCAAGAGGAGGGCTGGGACACTGTGGAGGCCAACGTGGCGTTGGGGTTCCCCGCCGATCTGCGCGACTACGGTATCGGCGCCCAGATCCTGGTCGACCTGGGTCTGACCAGCATCCGCATCATGACCAACAACCCGCGCAAGCTGGTGGGGCTCGAAGGATACGGCCTCACCATCACCGAGCGCGTGCAGTTGGAGGTGCCGCCCCGCGACGAGAACCTGCGTTATCTGCAGGCCAAGGCGGCCAAGATGGGCCATATCCTGCACCACCAAGGGCTAGGGTTGGACGAGATCATCGTGGAGGGAGAAACGGATGAGTGAGACAGGCGCTGAGGGCCGCACCTATGAGGGCCACCTGCGGGGCGAAGGACTGGCGTTCGGCATCGTGGTGGGAAGGTTCAACGAGTTCATCTCGTCGAAGCTCCTCGGTGGGGCGGTCGACTGCATGGTCCGACACGGAGTCGACCCGGCGAAGGTCGAAGTGGCCTGGGTTCCGGGAGCATTCGAGATTCCCCTGGTCGCCGGGCGGATGGCGGCCAGTGGTCGCTACGGCGCCGTGCTCACGCTGGGGGCGGTGATCCGCGGATCGACGCCGCACTTCGACTACGTGGCCGCCGAGGTGGCCAAAGGTGTGGCCAAGGTAGGCCTTGATGCCGGGGTACCGGTCATCTTCGGGGTGCTGACCACAGACACGATCGAGCAGGCGATCGAACGGGCGGGCACGAAGTCGGGCAACAAAGGGTGGGACGCCGCTTTAGCCGGTCTTGAGATGGCGAACCTACTGAAAGGCATGCGGGACGCGGGCGTCTAGAGCACCTTCTGCACTTTGTGAGCCTTCAGGCACTTTGCGCACACATAGGCGCGGGTAGGCTTGCCTTTGAGGAGCACGCGCACTTTCTGCACGTTGACGCCCCAGCGGCGCTTGGTGGCCCTCATCGAGTGGCTGCGGTTGTTGCCGAAGCTAGGTGTCTTGCCGCACACTGCGCAGATACGCGACATCGTCTTGTCACTCCTTATGGGTGGGGCCCCGAATTCGTCAATGAGATACCGGCTGCAGGCGGCGCCAAAGCGCTGTCCCGCGCGGGACGCCATAGTATGCACTGTGAGGCCTGCATTGGCAAGGGTCCTACAGGGGCAGGCTCCGGCAGGCACTTCGGGAGCCTGGGGGAGGTGGTGTACAATACCAGTGGGACGCTACCATCAGGTCTAGGGGGCGAGTATGACCACGTTCACGAAAGACATGTCCATCCTCGAGGCCCTTCAAGTCGACCCTCGAGTTCGCGACGTCTTCACCGCTCATGGCTTGGCGTGCATCGGCTGCATGGGGGCCATGATGGAATCCATCGAGGAGGGCGCCAGGATGCACGGCATCGACCCGCTGGCCATCCTGCGAGAGTTGAACACGTTGGAGCCCCTCTCTGAGCCCATCGAGACGTAGGCGGGCGGCGAGCGTGAGCGACGAATCTTCCGCGCCCCAGACCCTCAGGGGTCACCTCGCCCAGTCAAGCAGGGTGGTCATAAGCGATCGGGCCATCGCCGATATCGTCGGCTGGACCGTGCTGGAGTGCTACGGAGTGGTCGGCATGGCTTCGCCGAACCTGGTGCGAGGCGTCGCTTCTTTGCTGTCGCGGGACCGGCTGCACCAAGGAATCAAGGTGCGGCAGGAGGGAGGGCGCGTGCACGTCGACCTCTATATCGTCGTCGAATACGGGCTGAATGCCGCGGAGGTCGCCGGGAATGTGCGCTCTCAAGTGTCGTACAACGTGGAGCGCACCACGGGACTGCCGGTGACAGACCTCCACATCCACGTTCAGGGGGTCCGGGTTGGCGAGGGATGACCGGGGCGGACTCTCCGTACATCAGGCTCGCTCCGTCGTCCTGGCCGGTTTTTACGCGCTCGAAGGTCGGAAGCAGGAGGTCAACGACCTCAACGTGTATCCTGTGCCTGATGGGGATACGGGTACGAATCTCTGTCTGACCGTGCGCAGTGTGGTGGATGAGCTACGCGCCGCCCCCGACGACCTTGGCTCTGCTCGGGTATGCGAGGTGATCGCCAACGGGGCGCTGATGGGCGCTCGGGGCAACAGCGGTGTGATCTTGTCTCAGATGGTCCGTGGTGCGCTGGAGCCGTTTGCTGCCGGTGAGCCCCTGACTATCGAGACAGTCGTCTCCGCGTTCCGTCGAGCGACCGACACCGCATACCGCGCCGTGCGCAAACCGGTGGAAGGAACCATGCTCACGGTGATCCGTGAGGCGACCGAAGCAGCGGAGTCGGCTGGGGCGGGTATGGCCCCCAGAGCGTTCATCGACGCCGTGCTCGAAGCCGGCTGGAACAGTGTGCGCCGGACGCCGACGCTGCTCAAGGTCCTTGCCGACGCCGGTGTGGTCGACGCAGGGGGCTACGGATTGATGGTGCTCCTCGAAGGGATGGCCCGCGGCGGAGGCTCAGCGCCCCGGGAGGAAGCGGCGGAACTCGCTCGACAGCCCGCGATGGTGGTCCTGGAGGAGTCGGAGAGCGCGTACACCTACTGCACCAGCTTCCTGGTGGATGGCCACGGCCTCGACTTGGCCACTTTCGAGCAGGCTCTGATTCCGCTCGGCGACAGCCTGCTGGTGGTGGGAACAGAGTCGCAGCTCAAAGTGCATATCCACACCGACGAGCCGGGCACAGTGCTCACTTTGGCCACCATGCGCGGAGTGCTTCGAGAAGTCGAGATCGACAACATGAAGGACCAGACCGCGGCCCGCCAGGCCCGCCTGCGCGAACACGAGACGCCATCCCCGCCGGGGCGCACTCAGGTGGTGGCGGTCGTCGTCGGTGAGGGCATGAAGCGGCTGTTCCGTAGCATGGGAGCGGCTTACTTCGTCGACGGAGGTCAATCGATGAATCCTTCGGCGGAGGAACTGCTACGGGCGGTCGAGGCGACGGATTCCGCGGAGGTCGTCCTTCTGCCCAATAACAAGAACATCATCATGGCCGCGGAACAGGCCGCGAAGCTGAGCACGGCCCACGTGGTGGTAGTGCCGGCTCGTTCCATGCAGGCGGGCCTCTCGGCGATGGTGGCGTACGATCCCGACGCCGGTGTTGAGCAGAACGGCGAGAGCATGACGGTCGCCTTCGAGTCGGTGGTGACCGGCGAGGTCACTCGTGCGGTGCGTGACTCCCGGGTCGATGAGGTGCAGATAAGGGAAGGCCAGTTCATGGGCCTGGTAGATGGTCGAGTGGTCGTGAGCGACGACGATCTGGCGCACGTGGTCACGACTGTCGCCTCACACCTGGTGGACGGCGGGCGGGAACTGATGACCGTGCTCGTCGGTGGGGGCGCCGACGCCGCCCGTGCCGTAGAGGCTGTGGAGCGACTGCGCGGGCTCTATCCGGATCTCGAACTCGAGGTCCATGAGGGCGGGCAGCCTCTCTATCCCCTGCTCCTGTCGGCCGAATGAGCCTGAGGATCTGCCGCATCCCGGCGCGATGTCGTATCCGAAGAGGGAGGGGGAGGGTATGAAAGAAGATCCATCAGACGTGCTCGACCGAGCAAACACCGCCATCGTGGCCGATTCGTGTGCCGACCTACCGGACGAGGTGCTCGCCGACCCCAATCTGGCGATGGTGCCGCTCAAGGTGCACTTCGGGGATGATACCTTCCGCGACTGGCTCGACATCAGGCCCGCGGAGTTCTACGTTCGGCTGCGGAAGGCGGAGCGTCCGCCCACGACCTCCCAACCCTCCGCCGGAGAGTTCCAGAGTGAGTATCGTCGGCTGCGCGAACGGTTCGACCACATCTTCTCGATCCACCTGAGCGACCGGCTGAGCGGCACGTTCTCGAGCGCTACTCTGGCCAAGGAAGGGTTCGCGGGTATCACCGTCGTCGACAGTGAGATGGCCAGCCTAGCCGTGGGCCTGCTGGTGCATCGGCTGCTCGGGTTGCTCGACCGTGGCACGACCAGGGGAGAGTTCCTGGCGTATATCGACCGATATCGGCGCGAGGCCGGCCGCCTCTTCCTGCTCGACACGCTCGAGTATCTTCAGAAGGGGGGCCGAATCGGTAAGGCCAGTAGCGTCGCCGGTTCCCTTCTCCGCATCAAACCGCTCCTAACTTTCAGCGACGGCATCGTGGATGCGTACAAGAAGGTGCGGGGAGAACGAAAAGCGATGATGGCTATGCAGCAGTATCTGTTGGAGCGCACGCAGCAGGGATCTCCGGTGCGTGTCTGTATCGCGCACGGTGACGCTCCCGACAGGGCGGACGAGCTGGCCGCCCTCATACAGGCGACCGACCGCACCATCGACATCTGTCTGCGCGGAGAGGTGGGTGCAGTGATAGGTACCTATGCCGGTCCGGGGGCGGTGGCCCTCTTCTTCATTCAAGAATGAGCCCTCCGGGGCGGAGCCACCTTCACTTTCCTCTGGGTGACCCCGTCCCCTGCGACCCGGGCACGCTGCTACTGCCACCCACCTCGAAGAAGCTGATCGCGCCCGACCGCCTGACGCGGCCGCTCACGTCGGTGCCGGGGATCGGGTCGGTGACCGCCCGCCGGATGGGCGCCATCGGCGTGCGGACGATCGGCGACCTTCTTCTCTACGTGCCCTTCCGCCACGAACCGCCGTCGCGACTGACCTCAGCGACAGATCTGCAGGTGGGGGAGGACGCCACCCTGCGGGTGCGGGTGCATTCGTGCAGTGTGCGCTCCACCCGCAGGCCTGGGCTCAAGATGCTCGAGGCCCTGGTCGGCGACGCGTCGGGCTCCACAGTGGCCGTGTGGTACAACCAGAACTACCTGAAACCCTCCTTCGACGAACACCCCGAGGTGCTGGTAAGAGGGTCTCTGGTCCGCCGCGGTGGGTTCTCATCGTTCGTGGTCAAGCGGCACGAGATCATCGAGAGCGGGGGGGAGGGCGTCCACACATTGGGGCTCGTTCCCGTATACCCCGCCACCGGTGAACTATCGGTGCACGGCATCCGCACGGCGTTGAACCGGGTATCGAACGAAGCGGCGCATATGGTCGACCCGCTTACGGCCTCTTTGTGCGCGGGACGCCGCTACCTGCCCAAGGCTGAGGCGCTGCTGGCCTACCACTTCCCCCGCAGCCTGAAGGCGGCCAGGCGGGCCCGAGAACGCCTGGCGTTCGAGGAACTGCTTCTGCTGCAGCTCGCCTTGCTGCAGAGTCGCCGGCGGGACGAAGAGGGCAGGTGCGCCGCCGCCCTGGGCCCACCGAGCTCTCTTGCCGCGGGCTTCGTCGAAGCGTTGCCGTACTCTCTGACCGGCGCCCAGAGACGCGTGATAGCCGAGATCGAGGCCGACCTCACCCGCGCCGTGCCTATGCGGAGGCTGCTGCAGGGCGACGTGGGTTCGGGAAAGACCGTGGTGGCGGCCTACTGCTTGGTGCGGGCGGCGGAGCACGGCGGTCAGGCGGCGGTCATGGCGCCCACGGAGGTCCTAGCCGACCAGCACGCCATCAGACTCGCCGCCCAACTGCAGCCGGTGGGACTGGAGGTAGGTCTTCTGAAGGGCAGCCAAGGCGCTCGTGAGCGCCGGCAAGTGTGCGGGCGCCTCGCCCGAGGCGAGCTGCAGGTGGTGGTGGGCACCCACGCGCTCATCCAGGAAGGCGTCGCATTCCGCGATCTGCGGGTGGCGGTAGTCGACGAACAGCATCGGTTCGGCGTGCACCAGCGTGACGCGCTGGCGGCACAGGGTGACTCTGGAGTCTGGCCGCACACGCTGCACATGACCGCTACACCGATCCCCCGAACCCTGAGCCTGACGCTCTACGGGGACCTCGACGTCAGCGTGATAGACGAGCTCCCGCCCGGCCGCACCCCGGTGCGAAGTCACCTCGTCTTCCCCGAGCGGAGGGCCAAGATGTGGCAGCAGATCAGAGCTCACTTGGATCGCGGCCGTCAGGCGTACGTCGTCTGTCCGTTGATCGGCGAGAGCGAGGCCCTGCAGGTGGCGTCGGCCGTGACCACCTACGAGGAAGTGTCACACGGAGAGCTCGCGGGTTACCGGGTCCTGCTGCTGCATGGTCAGCTTCCGGCCGCCGAGAAGCAGGCGGCGATGGCGGCTTTCGCCGCCGGTGAGGCCGATGTCCTGGTCAGCACCACCGTGGTCGAGGTGGGAGTAGACGTCGCCAACGCCACGGTCATGGTGATAGAGAGTGCGCGACGCTTCGGTCTCTCGCAGCTGCATCAGTTGCGCGGGCGTGTTGGCAGGGGAACCGATGAGTCTCACTGCATGCTCATGGTCGAGCGGGAGGATGACGAAGCCCTGGACCGACTGGCGCTCTTTGCGCGCACGACCGACGGTTTCGTTCTGGCTGAGGCCGACCTGCGCGCACGCGGTGAGGGTCAACTGTTCGGCGAGCGACAGTCGGGCTTTGGCGACCTCCACGTGGCTAGGCTCCTGCAGGACCAGGCTCTTCTCGTTGGCGCGCGCGCGACCGCCCGGGCCCTGCTGCTTGCCGACCCCGAGCTGAAGGACCCGCGCCATGTGTTTCTCGCGAGGGCGGCCGAGGAGCGCTTCGGCAGCCGGACGCACTGGCTCGACCGCGCATGAGACCGTGCCGCGTGCGGCAACGATGACAACGCTACGCATCATCGGTGGGTCGCGGCGCGGCCACCGCCTCCGTGTCCCCGTCTCAGCGGTGGTGCGCCCTACGGGTGAACGGGTCCGGGAGGCGGTCTTCGACGTGCTGGGTCCGATCGAAGGCCTCGCCGTACTCGATCTGTTCGCGGGGTCCGGCGCTCTGGGGCTAGAGGCCCTCTCCCGAGGAGCCAGAATGGCCACCTTCGTAGAGAACGACCCTCAGGTTCTTGGGGTGCTGCATGACAACGTCCGCGCCCTCGGGTTCAGCGCCACCGCGGAAGTGCTGAACACAGACTACAAGGACGCATTGTCCGCGTTCGCCGCCCGAGGCAGGTCGTTCGATTTGCTCTTTGTAGACCCTCCCTATAGAATGCTCGCTCAGGTGATGGGGGTGCTGGACCCCTGTTTGCTTAACGTGCTCGCGGCTGACGGAGTGGCTGTTGTCGAGGGGCCGCTTGGTGTTACTCTTGACACCGTGCTAGATGTCGTGTTCGAGCGACGCTATGGCAGCACGATGGTCACGATGATCACAAAGGGAAGAGGATACCGTTGAGGAAGGCGCTGTGCCCCGGCACATACGACCCCGTGACCACCGGCCATCTCGACATCATCGGCCGGTGCGCGAAGAACTTCGACACGGTCGTCGTGGCCGTGGTCAACGACGCGTTCCGCAAAGCGACCTTGTTCTCTATTGAGGAACGAGTAGCCTTCTTGAAGGAATCCACCCGTGACCTCCCGAATGTCTCAGTCGCGGTTCTCGACGGGCTGGTGGTCAAATTCGCCCGTGAAGTGGGCGCCGATGCGCTCGTCAAAGGGCTGCGGGCGGTCACCGACTTCGAGTATGAATTCCAGATGGCGCAGCTCAACAAGAAGCTGGACCCCGATCTAGAGACCGTGTATCTAACGGCGTCGCCCGAATACAGTTTCTTGAGTTCGAGCGGTGTAAAAGAGATCGCGAAGTACGGTGGTTGCGTGAGCGACCTCGTGCCCGACGCGGTCGCGCGACGACTGGCAGAGATCTACTCTTCCGCGGAGGCCTGAGACATGGACGTCCTCGTTCTCATCGACAAGCTCGACGACCTTGTCCACGGCGCGAGCACCTTTCCCATGACCGATAAGGTCATGATCGATCGCGACCAGATCTATGAATTGCTCGACCAGATGCGGGCCACCATCCCCGAGGAGATCAAGCAGGCACGATGGATCGTCAAGGAACGCCAGGAGATGCTCGCCGAAGCGAAGGAAGAAGCAGAGCGCCTTTTGGCGGAAGCCCGGGAAGAGTGTGATCGCCTGGCCGGCGAGCAGGAGATCGTCAAGCGCGCCGAGCGGCAGGCCGACGATATAATCAAGGACGCCGAGGCCAGAGAGCGCGAGATCCGCTTCGGCGCCGAGGACTATGCCGACGAGGTGTTGGGCACCCTCGAGGGCAGTCTCGACAAGTTCCTCTCGGCGGTGCAGCGCGGAAGAGAGCGCCTTCAGGGTCGCCAACAACGCGAGGAATGATCGGTCGCGGGTCTCGAACCGGCTCCGACCCGTCTGCGTCTAGCTCTGTGTCGCCACTTAACTCCACCCTCGACGTGCGCGGGCTTTCCCTGCGGGGCGGCGAGCGTGTCGAGCGCCACGTGCGGGTGCAGATCGGCTCCATCACGCTAGGCGGATTGCCATATGACACACTGGTAGACGACGACCTTGCGGTGGTGTCGGTCGCCCGTGTCGGCGGCGGGTTTCTCATCACAGTCGGGTTGGCGGCTCAGATATACGGTCCGTGCTCCCGTTGTCTCAGAGACGTCGTCCTGGCCGTCAAGGCCGAGCAGGAAGAGTTCGTGCCCCAGGATCCCTCTGAGTGGGAGGCGGAAGATCTCTCTCCGTTCATCGAGGATCTTGTAGTCGACGTATGTGGACTCGCACGCGAAGCGCTGGTGCTTGCACTCCCGGCGAAGGTGCTCTGCGGGTATGAATGCTCGGGTCTGTGCCCTCGATGTGGGCTCGACCTGAACGAAGCGCGATGCGACTGCACGACCGAAGCGATAGACCAACGATGGGAGAAGCTCAAGGGTCTCAGCGATCCGTCCCCTTGAAATGACCTCCGCCATACGGTATAGATTCCGGGTTCTGGGATGACTGGAAGAGAAAGGGGCCTCCGTGGCCGTACCTAAGAAGAAGACCTCGCGCACCCGCAGGGACACACGTCGAGCTACTCACCAGATAGAGGGTCCCACCGTGGGCGAGTGCCCGCAGTGCCACGCCCCGCGGCTGCCACACAGGGTATGTCCGTCGTGCGGCACGTATCGCGGCCGGCAGGTGCTGAAGATCGAGGAGTGAGACTAGACTGGTCGCATCTAGCCGCCGTGTATGCGCGACGAGATGCGGGTGGGAAGACACGCGAAGGATCGTGACGTGGGAGAGTCTACAACCTTCATATGTGAGGCGTGCGGCTACGAATCCCCGCCGATCCGGTGGGGAGTGAGCGTCGAGGACCCACGACGCAGGGCTATGCCGGC
>CAZDGO010000024.1:0-14646 GCA_964504825.1 uncultured Gaiellales bacterium | reverse complement strand
GGGTGAATGGCAGTCCGAGCACATGTGGGCCAGTCTTTCGCCGCGGGCGATTTGGTCCGCGCTTCCTGTCACTTGGATGTTCGCAACCGGGTTGTCGTACTGCGCGTTCAACAATAGCAGCCTTTTCGGACAATTCATCCGGTGTTCGTTCCACCCACCCTGACGGGATTGATCCAGACCGACGGCGCCGGCGGGAACCCGGTGTCCTCTGCTGCGCTGGTGGAGGTGATCAAGGGACTTGCGGCAGTGCGTTTGTCGGCCGACGCGAAGCGACGCGGCGTGCTGGTGGACTTGGGGTTTCTTGCCAATCGGCTCCGCGGTCGAGGTCGCTGTCTGAGCCGCGGTCGGCCCGACCACCAATGGCGCCGGTACGAGGCGACGCCGCCGGGCGGGTGACTCAGAGATCGCCGACGATGGTCCTCAAGCGTGTAACTCGGGTTCGACTCTGCCGCAGCCTCATGGAAGCGGGCGGCGGCTTCGCCTTCCAGAACGGCGCGCACTACCTTCTCGGCTTCAGCCAGAGTCTGCCGCTCGACGCGCACCCGAGTATGTCGCTCCCCTTGTCACCTGGAAGCCGATGGGTCTGAGCCCGCTCCCCGAGGGGGGATGCCAGACCACGCGGTACCCGCCGTCCGATGCCAGTCTCTCCCCGATCCGCCACTCGCCGCCGGCGAGGCCGTGTTGCTGAGTGAATCTCTGCATGAGTTCGCCGTAGGCGAGCTCATCGGCGCCGCTCGCGCCGTGGATCGGAGCGGTGACGACCCGCTCGACGGCTTCAGCCTCACTCATCGGGGAATCAATGAGAAAGCCCAAGACAAGGAAAGCCAAGAACCCGAGGACGATGACCAGCATGCCCACGCGGAAGCTGACCGGCCCGAGAAAAGACTCCGCTCACCGGCCGGGGTCCCCCAACCGCTACGCTGGCGCTCGGTCCACTCCGCTTCCCGGCGGCGCTCGTCGTCGTTCCCGAGCGGTTCCATCAATGCCCCCACTTCTGCGACCCTATGGTGCATAGCCGATGGAGTTTCGGCACACAAGACCTGCGGCTAAAAGATAGGCCACCCGATCGGGCAAGGCAAGGATGCGGGCATGCCAATTCTCGATGCAGTCTGTCGGTGCGCCGCGTCAGACAATGAACGTCGACCGGCACCCCGAGCAGTACTTGACCGCGAAATTCCACGCGACGTCGGCGGACCGAGCAATGCACACTCAGCGCTCAGCCCGCCGGGTCAGCTTCAGCGGGTTGTTGGGCGGCCTCCAGCCCTCGTCGAGGCGTTCTGAATATGGCTAACCGGTTTACTTGAATACCGTTCTGATCCAGACGTTCTAACCACCTCTGCCGGGTCACGTGGAGCGTACAAGGCCCATATGTGTACAGCCGGATTCTTCTCTTCTTTGACTCGTGCTTGAGTCTCTCCAACACCCGGTCTAGCATCCTCCCTACGAAGGGTGTGTACAGGAAGAAGATGGTCCCATCCGAGTAGTCCGCCTCGCGTGCATCCACATTGATGAACTGCACCTGCGAGAGGTTCAGCCTTCCTGCGCACCCTCTCGCATAATCGCAATAGCTGGGCTCAATCTCTACGCCCTTAGTCCGAATCCCACTGAGCAAGTGGACCAGTATCGAAACTTGCCCCAAGCCAGAACCTATGTCATAGAAGACGTCATGTTGTCGGAAGTCAGCTCTTTCCACCATCTCTAGAACAATCCTGGCCGGGGTCGGCTGATAGAAGAGCATATCCGGATCTCGTTGGCTGGGACCTTCGGGGGCAACCTCAGTCAACAGCAAACCATTGACCAGCGCGTCGAGATTATCGTATCCCTCATCCGCCGGACTTCCACCGCTTGAGGCACCGCCGCCGTACCCGGCAATTCGCCGTCTCAACTCCGCGCTCGTGTAGTTGCCGGAGGCAATGTTCTGCCGAAGCTTTCGGAAAAGGCCCTCATCGACCCCTTCCAGTCGCGTTCTCACCGTCTCGGCATAGTGCTGCAGACTCGTCAGCGCCTTCGACCAACCATCCTTGAGAAGCAGGCCCTCAATCCGGTCGATAACATCAGACTCGAGGAAATCCAGGGCGTCTGCCCTGTCGCTGAAGTTCGTCTCCACAAACAGAGCCGCGTGGCCTTCTCTGGCCTCGATGCTTGATCGAATCTCACGGATGATGCTATCCAACTTGCACGATCCTTCCTCGGAGGGCTGCCCAACAACCACCGTGCAGTCTGCATTACTCGACGAAGGCCGAGGTCCGCCGCCAGCCCATAGTATCGCTCGGCTGTGCGGTCGTCGCCGCGCACGAGTGAGCGCCTCCAGGTTCCAGCTGAGTGCCTTCGCAGGATCTTGCTCCAGATGGGCGACTAGGCAAAATCTACGCGCCGTACCTAATGCAGGCGGACGCCTCGTTCCGCTCACCCCGGACAACCTCGCCCAGAATCCCCACCTCAAGTTCGCCGAGGGTCCCGATGACACCGACTCCATTGAGCTGAACCCGGCGACTGGGGGCACCCCCGTGCACACCAGATGCCGGTGGCCACGGGACCCAGGTGGAGGTGGCCCCTCGTGCGGCGCCACGGCTGCCAACCTGTGAGAAAAGGCCGGGGGGCCGGACCTTGCGGTCCGGCCCCCCGGGGGTCACTGAAAGGGATGTACTGAGGTTAGAAGGCGGTGCCCACGCCGCCGTGGCAGTTCATGCAGGGAGCGTCGCTCTCGGCAATAGTGGGGAAGTTCCGGATCAGCTCGTTGCTGGGCCAGAAGTGCGGGAAGCTCGCGCCTTGCTGGAGCGGGGCGCCGATGCTGCGGCTGTATTTGGGGATGTTGTGGCAGGTGGCGCAGCCGTTGCCCGCGGAAAGGATGGTCTCGGTGTCGACCCCGGTCGCGGAGCCGGCGATGCTCCTGAAGTTGGTGGTCATGATGTGCGACCGGCCGTTGTGGCCCGCGTTGTTGAACGCCCCGAACTGGGCGATGCTCTCCGTGACGGCCGATTGCACGCTATTGTGGCAGGCGGCGCCGGTGTCATTTCTAGCTCCGCAGCTCGGGAAGTATGTGTTGAAGTCGGTTTGGGAGACGATCGCGGTCGTTTTCGTCGCCGGGTCACCGGCAACCATCGGTCCAACGAGCTTCGTGCCGTCGTGGCAGTCCTCACAGAACTCGGCCTGGGTGGTGGTGGGGGCGTATTTGGATCCGTAGCCCGCGCCCAAGATGCCCCAGCCGGAGCCGACGGCCGCGGTGGTGCCCTTGGCCGGATCGTTCTTGAGGATGTTCGGCTTGCCCGAAAGGTCCGTCATGGTGTTCGCACCGTGGACCGCGTGGCAAGACACGCAGCCTCTGTATGATTTGAGATTGGCAGTGACTCCCTGGGGATTATCGTGGCCATGGGTGGCGCTATGGCCCGACCGTCCAGCCGCTGAGCCCTGCACGCCGGCGAGGGTCCACACGGGTGTGCCGCTCGGCGGGCTGCTGTCGTTCGAGTAGTAGTTACTCATGGAAGCCCACTGCTCGGGGAATTCCGGCCGGGAGGCGTACGGGTCAATCGCGAAGGCTCCGGCTCCGAGGTGGCAGAATGTGCAGGAATCCGCGGCTGTGGACCGCAGCAGTTTTTCGCTCGGGGCCAAGACGCCACCCGGAGCGATGCCCGCGCCGTGGACCGCGTGGCAGACCTTGCACTTGCCGGTGGTGGTGGCAAAGCCTGCGTGCGGGCTCACGGTCGCGCTGGCGAAGGTGATGCCTGAGTTCGCGAAGCTATTGGTGGTGGTGGAATACGCCCAGTAGCCACCAGACTTGGAGCCAGTTTTGGCGAAAGCGGGGGCGGCCATAACCAGCATGATGGCTATGGTCACCAGTAGCAGAACGACGATACTTCTTCTCACGGACTGTCCCCTCATGGTACGGCCCAAGTCTTTCGCTCGGGCCCCTGTCGTGACTTGAGGACCTGCTCAACAGTGTTTCCTAGGCAACACCTCCTGCATGCCCTTCATCACTCCGGGGTACACCTGCCTGTCGGCAAAAGTTGGTTTGGGCACCCCTTGTGACCGAGGGCACAAGCGATGGACACTGAGTCGACGGTCAGACCAGCATATCAACCGTCGGGAACATAGGCAAGCGAAAAGAAATAGGAAGCGGCAAAAAGGAAGCAGGAAGCGGCAAAAAGGAAGCGGCAAAAAGAACGCTCCTGGAGCAGCACGCCCTGCTGGCCGTTACGGACTACTGGTCGCCTGCACCGGCGCGGCCCCGGTCCGATCCTGCCACGCGGCGATCGCCTGCTCCCCGTCGATGGCTATGATCTGCACCCGGGCATTGCCCCACTCGGCAACCGCGAACTGGTTTCCTGTCATCACGGCGACCATTGTCGGGTACTCGAACTGCCCGTCGGCCGTGCCCATGTCACCCAGTTGCGCCACCTCCTCGCCCTTCGTACTGAGCACGTGGATGATGCCGTCCAGGGGATCGGCGACGAACAGGTAGCCTTGGGCAAAAGCCATCCCCCCGGCCAGTCCGAAGCGGCGACCGGGGCTCGCGTCGTTCATGTCGGCAGGAGGTTGCCCTAAGGTCCAGAGCGTCCTGCCTTGCTGGTCCATGGCTTTCACCCGCAGGTTGTTGCCGTCGCTGATGTAGATGGTGCCCGTCTTTGGGTCGAAGGCGATGCCGTTCGGGTTGGCGAACTGCTCGTTGCCCTTGCCTTTGGTTCCCCAGCTTGCCAACTGGTCGAGGTTAGGCATCGCGAGCACCTTGACGGAATCGGTGGTCGTCACGAACATCCGACTGCCGGAAATGGCGAACGCCAGCGGCTGGGCATCCAGTTTGACCGACCGCACGTACTTTCCGTCGCGGGCGTACACGACGATGCGGGTCTGGGGCGCACCGTCACTGACGTAGACGTTGCCGGCGGCATCCACCTCGACCCCGGTGGGGGAGGACAGCTGCTCCGGTTTCCCGCCGCGCGAGCCAAAGAGCTGTTGGAGCGAACCGGTGGGCGTCATCTGGATGATCTGCGACCGCTCCTTGTCCACCACGTAGAGCGACCCGTTGCGATAGACCGCGCCGAACGGGCGACTGAACAGCTCGTCGGGCTTGGTGCCCCAGCCGTAGAGGGTGCGGACGTGTGTGAAGCCTGGTGTCTCGGCAGCCGCAGAGCCGGCCGTAGACTGTTGGAAGGCCAGGAAGCCTGCGACGAGAGCAGCAAGGACGATGAGTAGGAAGATCAGGACCACTATCAGGAACCGTCGGCGAGTCATTCTTTTCCTCCGGCAGAAGGGGCTGTGCGCGGCTACTACAAGAAGGCTCTGTGGGGCTGCTACAGGAAGGCTCTGTGGGGCTGCTACAGGGAGTCCAGGCCGGCCTTGGCCTCTTCGTTGGCGGGGTCGATTAAGAGCGCAGCCTGGTAGGCGTTTTTGGCACCGTCCTTGTCGCCGATCATAACAAGGAATTCCCCGAGCGCGACCTGCACCCACGCCACCATCGGTGATTCCTTCGCCGCCTGCTCCATCAGCCGCCGCGCCTCATCCTTGTTCCCCACCTGCCAAGCCGCTTTGGCCAACTGGTAGTCGGCCGGTCCAGACTTCATCGCTCGGAGAGCGGCGAGCGCCGGTTCGAGGTCGGGAATGTACCGGAGAGCTTCGCCGTAGGAGGCGGCCGCTTCGTCCTTCTTGCCGATCCGCTCCTGCAGACCTGCAAGATGGACGAGAAGGTCCGTGTTGGTGGGGTCGGCCGCCTGCGCCACCTTCAGACCCTCGACGGCAGCTGCCGGCTTTCCCTCGGCCTCGTCGATCGCCGCGATGACCAGGCTCGTGCCCGCGTATAAAGCCGAGGACTCCGCCTCCGCCTTCCGGATCTCTTCCAGCAGCGTCCGGGCCTGCTTCAGGTCCCCACTGGCCTGCAGCGCCCGGGCTTTCACCATCTTGGCATCAGCGGACTTGGGATTGAGCTTGACCGCCCGATTCGCGTAGAGCAGTGCCTGCTCATAGTCCTCGACCAGCACGCTCGTGCTCGCTGCCGCCATCTGGGCGTCGAGGTTCCTCGGATTTGCCTCGGCTTGGGCCACGGCGACCACGACATCGCGTTGGGCCACGCTCTCCAGCGGCCTATTGTCCAGGGTGAGCAGCGACGTGACGAGCAGGCCCAGGACGGCGAACGAGGCCAAGCTGACGATCACGATGCTGACGATGAGCAGGCGATTGCCACGCTTTCGCCGAGAGCTCTGGGTCGAAGCAACGGGGAGGGCCGGGGACTGTTCTTCCATGCTTCCTGCCTACTTTCTCAGGATCCCGCTCGGGATGTGCCCCGCTCCACCACGGTTCCTGGTCGTTGCACCAACCTTCACAAGTTACGGGGCGAGCAGCTCATCCGCGCGGCGGGACGTCCGAGGGCAGTGTAGCCGTCTGGAATGTAGCAGACAAGGGCTCTGTCGGGCTGGTACACTGAACCCCCTGCTTGTGACACGGTTCACGCGTGGGTCTGGTCGACCGTTGGCGAGGTTCGTGAAAAGGTCGTTGAGCACGAGCGAGCACACATCAGTCTCTTCCGGCCGACGGTGGCCCCCCCTGCGTCGCCTGGGCCTGATCGCGGTAGTGCTCGTCTGCGTGACGTTCCTTGTTCTTGAGATCCTCTTCGCCGTCTCGGCTGCGTCGCAATCTGGCTGTGGCCTCTGCCACGTATCCTCGCGCGCGGCCGGCAACCTCTCGCACTCGTCCCATGCGGGGACCGCCTGCAGCAGTTGCCACAAGCTGCCCGGTGTTTCGGGCGTGGTCCGCTATAACCTCCAAGCGGCCGACCACTTCGTTACCTGGCTTGCCCGTCGCCCGGCCTCGTCCGGCGACCAGGCCACCAACGTCACGTCCACCTGTCCTCGTTGTCATCAGCGCTTGGCGCAGGCGGTAGTGACCGTCGGCGGTGTCAGGATGAGCCACAAGCAGGTGATGGAGTCGGTTGAAGGCGATACCCGCAGTACGCGCCTTCCCTGTACACGGTGTCACGCTCGGGTGGCCCACAGCCCGGCACCTGGCGGGGTCGCCTCGCTGGACCCTCACTCCACGTGTGTCGGCTGCCACGACGGATTGACCGCCTCCAAGGAGTGCGCCACCTGCCACACGGGCGCCGGCTCCACGCAGCTGGCGAGCGGCACGACGTCTGTAGACCCGCACCCCGGGGGCTGGGCCGACCGCCATGGCATGGGTCATCAGTCGACCTGCTCGCTCTGTCATCCGAGCTCATATTGTCAGCGCTGCCACAAGGTCGCACTCCCGCACGATCCAGACACCTACATCTACACGCACGGGAAGGAAGCCGTCTCCACAGGCAAGGCCTGTCTGTCGTGTCACGATCAGAGTTCCTGCACCGACTGCCACAAGATGCCGATGCCTCACGGCACAGGCTACCTGCAGCAACACGGGAAACAAGGCTTGGACCGCGGAACCCAGGTCTGTCTCGGCTGTCACGCTCCGGGTGGTTGCGACACCTGTCACCTCCGGCACATTCATCCCGGCGTTCCGGAGTCGGTGCGGGAGAAGCTGGCCGCCCAGTCAAGGGCCGCGGGACCGTCTGCCCCGGCGACCTCCACAACGAGCACGACGAACCGGGGATCGTAGAGAGACAATGGACCTGTCGAAGCTGCTGCAACAGTTCGTCAAGACGGTGCAAGACCCGACGGCCGACCCTCGCCGTACCGTGGTGCTTATCGCCATTGGCCTGTTGATCTTCCTGGTCGTCGCAGTCGTCGTGTTCATCCTGCTTCCGCCGGAGAAGCGGGAGGATGTCGATGAGTGGGCTTCCGAGGAATCCACTCCCGGTCAGACCGGCAGACACTCGAAAATCCTCCTGGCTGTCAGCCTCCTGCTCGTGCTCCTCGTCGTCGCCGGGTTCGCTCACGGAGACCGGCGTAGCCGACAGGACGCTACCTGTCGCAGTTGCCACATCTTGCAGCCATTGGTGGACAGTTGGGAGACGGGTTCGCATCCGAAGGTCGCCTGCATCGAGTGCCACGCAAGTTCAGGAGTCTTCGGCGGCGTCGAGACCCGCGTCCGCGCGCTCGCCGATCTGGTCAACAACGTGGGCGGGAGCGTGACCCTACAAACGCCGGCGACGGTGAACCAGGAGAACTGCCGCTCCTGTCACGCGAAAGCGCTCTCCGGCGTCCTGACGGTGGGAGATCTCCGCGTCCGCCACCTGGATTTCGCCGGTCGTTTGCCTTGCAGCCAATGCCATGGCCGGGTGGGGCACGATCGCGCCGGCGGGGAGAGCCTGGCCTCCTCAGCCATGATGACGACCTGTGCGGATTGCCACGATGGAAAGACGGCCTCACGCGACTGCAGTACCTGCCACGTGGGAGACATCGCCCAGGCGGGAAGCGGTCCCGCAGAGTACGCCCTGGTGCAACTGGCCGCCCCCACCACGTGTAGTGGTTGTCACTCGCTTGAGGGGTGCACCGAGTGCCACGGCATCGAGATGCCCCATCCCCAAGGATGGGCCGATCCGAAGAGGCACGCCCCGAGCGGCGCGTTCGACACCAAAGTCTGTGTGCTCTGCCACGACGCCGGCTGCACTTCCTGCCACATGCAGATCCACATCAACCACGGCCCGGACTGGAAGACGACCCACCAGACCGAGGAGAGCGGCACGTGCACACAATGTCACGACGCCAAGAAAGTGGGCAACGACATGTGTCGCCTCTGTCACGCTTGAGGCTCCCGGGGATGGTCGGTTGATGCCGCTCTCCGGACCGCTGTCGCGGGCCCGCATCGTTCGGCGCGGAGAGAGGTTGCTGGGGTGGTGTGTGGGACTGGGCCTGTTGCTGCTGGCCCTCGCTCAACTGCCGTCGTACTCAGGGCAGGGCTACGTCGTACCGAAGCTCCTCGTCCTTTCGGTGTTGGTTGGGCTGTTGCTTGTGCTCCTCGCCCTGGCGCTCGCCGGCCCCCGGGCGGAGGCGCTGACGGTCAACTGGCACACGTTTGCCGGCGTCGGGTTCGTCCTCTGGTCGGCTGTGACCGCGGTGACAGGGACGAATCCCGGCGCTTCGCTCCTCGGCACCGTGTTCCGGTACGAGGGTGTGCTGGGGTTCGTCGCCTACCTGGTCGTGTTCTTCGCGGCTAGGCGGCTGGCCTCTTTCCGGTTCATGCCTGGCCGTGTCGTGCTGCTGCTCGGTGCGGTTGGTATCGGTGCTATCGGCCTTGTCGGGGTGCTACAGCACGTGTGGCCCGCGGACAACGCCGTCGGTGCGCTCTCCCTCTTCTGGACCACGCGGAGTCAGTCGACCTTCAGCAACCCGATCATTCTCGGGCTCTTCGGGTGCCTGGTCCTCCCCGCGCTCCTGGCGCTCCTGTCCGACAGATCGGAGGGCTGGGAGCAGCCTCTGCTCGTGGTCGCCGCCGCCCTGATCGCCGCCGGTGCGTTCCTCAGCTACTCCCGAGCGTTCTGGTTGGCTGCCCCCATCGGCTGCGCGGTGGCACTCGTCCTGGCCGGATCTCCTCAGTCTGCCCGTTGGCGTTCGGCCATGCCGACCGCGGCCTTCGCCGCGCTGTGTATCGTCGTCGCGCTGCAGGTCGGCAACGCAGGCCAGGAGAATGCGGCACGGGGAGATTCGGGAGCGAACACCGTCAGCGTGTCCAGCCGGGTCGGCGAGACGTTGAGCGGGGGCGGGTCCGTCCGCTCGAGGATAGAGCTCTATCGAGGCGCATTCACACTCATCGCGGAGAGGCCTCTGCTGGGGCGCGGCTTCGAGACCTACGTACCCGAGGGGGCGCGCATCCGGAGCGAGGCGCTTGTTCGCACCGAGGGCTATTCCGCCTATGCCGATCGGCCGCACAACTCCCTGCTGTACGTTGCATATGCGACGGGGCTGCCCGGTCTCGTGCTGTACCTGCTCTTCCTGGGCGGCGCGCTGCTGGCGACGTTCCGAGGCTATCGCTCGCGGACCGGGCCGGAGAAGGTCCTGGCCGCCGGGCTCTTGGGTGGTGTGGTCGCCTACCTCCTCGCCGAGCAGACGGTCTTCAGTACTATCGAGGTCACCCCGTTGTTCTTCGCCATGCTCGGGTGGGCCGCCGCCTCCCCCCCAGCGCTCGAGGACCGAGGGACTGCGCGCGAGGCCACAGTCCACCGGGCGGAAGGGGTCGCCCTACAGCCGCGGTATGTCCGCGTCTTGGCGGCCCTCGGTGTGCTGGCTGCGGTTAGCTGGTCGGTGGTGGCGGTCCCCCACGCGTTGGACGTGCTGGCCGCCGATCATACGCACCATCGCCTCACGTCTCGGGCCCAGGACAGCAACAGGTTCGAGGAGTTGGTGCGAGAGGAACTGGGGGCTGCAAAGCGTGACCCCTACGCCCCTTACTACTGGAACACCGCCGCGCTTATGCTGGAGTCGGCAGCCGAGGAGTTCCAGCGGCCCGCCGAGCTGGAACGAGCCCGCGAGGTGCTCGAGGAGGGGCTGCGCTACCTCCCCGACGACCCGATCCTAGTGGTCTCGCTGTCGGACGTGCTCTTTCGGAGCAACAGACCATCTGAGGCCGTTGCCCTCCTCGTGCCCTATCTCGCTCTAGACAAGTACCAGGCGGATGGCCACTACAACCTGGGGCTCGCCTACCTGGCCTTGGATCAGCCGCAGGACGCGGTGACCCATCTCAGCACCGCAGTCCGCTTCAACCCGCAGGACGCCGACAGCCACTGGTACTTGGGCGAGGCGTACCGGGCGCTGGGGCGTGCCGCCGATGCGCAGAGGGAGCAACGGACGGCCGCATCTCTAGACCCGGAGTATCGGAGCGGATCCGGTGGGTGAGTCGTCAGCGTAGCTGGTTGAGCGCGGACCGTGGGGATGCGTCGCCAGGATACCTCGTGAGTCCTTCCTCCAGGACCGCCTTGCCGGCGGCGTCGTCACCGTCGGAGCCTCTCAGGCTCTTTTCATTGTTGTATGACTTCCTTCCTGCTCGCGGCGAGACCGCGTCTCGCCCAAGGCATCACTCAGCGTCTCGAGGACCAAACCGTCGAGAATCAGGTGACCATTGAGCTCTTCTTGGTCGCAAGAAACACCAACTCGATGGCGACCGCGGTCCGCTGGACCCCTCAGGTGGAGCTGTGTAGCCAACAGCACCATCTCCTAGAGTGCTCATGGCGTCTTCTCCAGCTTGCCAAGAAGAGCATCTACAGCAGCGGCCCAAGCAACGCCGTAGCGACCTTTTCCTGCCAACTGCCGGATTATCCCTAGCGCCTCCCGTAGCCCCGCCACCTTGGCCCGCTCTGCGTCCAGGGCTTCGAGCAGGACGTAGCCTTGCTCTGAGCTGAGACCTTCTTCGTCGTCTACCCGAGTCCGTATCTCCTGCTCTCTCTCCGGCGTCAGCATGATCCCTCCTTCCCTCTGTCAGCGGCTGGGGGTGTGGTACACCTTGCCCAGAGCGTCCAACACGAGCACGTCAGCGGTCTCAGCAACGCGGGCCTTTTGGATCGCTGTCTCGGCATACTCTCGATCACCATAGCCATGTTTGACCCCGGCTACAACGGCCCGTCTGTCGTGGACGGCGTGACGTTCGAGAACGTGTCACGTGCCTTCGAGCAGGGGCGGATAGTGAGCGCCACCGGGCATTCCACTGGACAGACTTACCAAGCGCCCGGACACCGACGACGGCGCGTACAACGAATGGCCCGTACAAGGATTTGCACACGACTCGTTCCCGCTGTCAATGGGTATCTCATCACAGACGGTTCATTCGGAAAGGAGACGTCATGGCAGGTGAGACAGACAAGGCGAAGGGCCGCGTCAAGAAGGCTGTCGGCGAGCTGACGAACGACGAGGAACTGAAACGCGAAGGCGACATCGACGAGGCCAGCGGCAAAGTGAAGGAAGCGGTCGAGAAAGTCGCCGATAAAGCCCGAGAAGTGGTGCGCAAGAAGTAAGGATGCCACGTAAGGTTCTTGCCGAACGCTAGGCGGGTTCAGGCCCGTCTACGCTGCAACCGCTGGCATCATGACTTTATTACACCCAAACGCCCAGAACTTCATGGACTGCTCGTTGCCCACAATTCGCTCGGGCCCGGTTGGTCCACGCCCTGACCACGGTGGTGCCTGCGTGGCCGGCTCCGACCGGGACGGTGGTTTACGGCCTCGCCAGGACGAACTGCCCCGGGACTGGGCAGTTACTAAGGAATGCACCGTCGGCCGGAACGGCTCATTGTTTCCTTTCGTGCCTCGCTCCCGGCCGGCCACTGCGCGACGGGAATCGACGCCCAGCGTCGGCTGGCCAGTACCGCACTTGGCTTATTCCTGGCTTATTCCCGGACGGTCAGCTCACCATGTCTCTCTGTAAGCTATATGTTGCGAACAAAGCGGACACAGCAGGTATAGAGAGACTTCTCATGCAATCAACAGGGGTCAGTTCGTACCTTCTCTTACCCTCAATCTCAGCCTCGCGGCGCAACTCGTGTATAAATTCGTGTATAGTGGCGCAGAAAGCGCGTAACCCTTTACCCGAATTCCAGAGTACGTTGAGGGGGGAGTAGGCCAGTTTCGGCTGGCTAGGTGAATTGAACTCTTTTTGGAGAATAGCAAGTTTTCTGAGAAAAAGAGGACAAAAGGTGGAAATGAATATGAAGAAAGAATCACCCAAGAAACTACTGTCACTTTCTCTGCTTGTAATCATGGCGGTACTACTTTCAATTACTGCGGCCGTTGCTGCTACGCCAATAGTGACCGCTCCAGTAAATCTTGGTACGGCTGGCAATTATGCGATCTTGGCAGAATCGGGAATCTCCAGCGTACCCGCTTCCGTTATTGTTGGAGACATAGCAGTGAGCCCAATTGCTGCTACGGCCATTACTGGCTTTTCTCTGACAGCGGATGCCACGAATGTATTTGCGACTTCCACGCAAATTACTGGAAAGGCCTACGCTGCAGACTATGCTTCTCCGACTTCCAGTAATCTTGGTACAGCGGTAGGCGACATGCTAACAGCGTACAACGATGCTGCGGGAAGGGCTGTAGATTATACCAACCTCTATGCTGGAGACATTAGCGGTCAAACACTTACACCTGGTGTGTACAAGTGGAACACCGCTGTTGCAATAAATTCTGATGTCACTCTCAATGGTGGCCCAAACGATGTGTTCATTTTCCAAATAGCTAATGGAATTAACCAAGCCACCGGCACCAGGATTACTCTGACGGGTGGAGCGCAGGCCAAGAACATCATCTGGCAGGCAAGTGAAACCGTTGCTATCGGAACCGGCGCACATTTTGAAGGAATCGTACTGGGTGCGACAAACATCACGCTGGGGACTCATGCGTCGATCAATGGTCGACTGTTGGCACAGACTGCGGTCACTTTGATTATGAGCACGGTTGTAGCTCCTTAACCCAATTCTGTAGCTAAAATATTGTAGTAGGCAAAGAGAGAATCGTCCGAAAGGGCGGTTCTCACTTTTTTCAATCAACAAGAGCAGCACCATCATTATTGTGATCTGCTGGTCTTTTGTCATAACCTCAGTTATATGATCCCGATGGCCAAAGGCGCGTGGTTCAAAGGTTCAAGGTCTGTCTCGAACGCTTCGACCCCGCGCGGCGCCGGGCAGAACCCTATGTGCCTCTCGTAGCCTGCGAAAGACACCAGATGATGCCCGTTCAGGTCCAACGTGGGTATCGCATAGCTGATCGTCTCTGTCGCGTCGGGCGGCGCCGATGCCTTGATGAGCGCTCGCATCTCCTCGAGCATCTTCTGAGTCTCGGGTGGGAAACCCGCAATGTACTCGTCGATGGAGTTGACGGTCGGCGCATTCGCCATCTTGCGCACCTGCCTGTCGGTTTTGTGTTGGGAGCGACCCGATACATGGAGCTCTGGCAGATGGACGTCATGGGCGGGGCGCGTCGCCTCGACGGCACGGAGTTGAAGGTGGTGACCGGTCTTGACGACCAACTCCCCCCTCTGCGTCTCGGCGCTCCTCGTTCGCCGGGCAACGGCCCGCCCCGTGTGCGAGGCGCTCGCTCTCGCCTTGCGTCGTCACGGGGTGTCCGACCAGATCTTGACCGACAACGGCAAGGTCCATGCAGGGCGTTGGTCGACTATTGCATCCGAGGGCGCCGAGTCAATCGTTTAGTTGCTGGGTATCAGGAGAGCAACTAAGCTGGCCGCTAGCTGAACTGCCATGAGGAATAGACCCAAGGCGACCCAGATCAACCCGCGGGAAGAGTCGAACAGGATCTCAGGGGTGTCCGACGACCTCACTACCGAGGTCTTGCGCCGACCGCGGC
Source organism: uncultured Gaiellales bacterium (assembly GCA_964504825.1). Lineage (GTDB taxonomy): Bacteria > Actinomycetota > Thermoleophilia > RBG-16-64-13 > RBG-16-64-13 > JAJZQZ01. Next base: position 434 of record CAZDGO010000024.1, on the reverse strand, counting down.
GCGACCGGACCGCAAGGAAGACTCCGAAGGCGCAGCACGCGACGCCAAACGCAAACAGGTAGATCAAGGAGGGGGCTTGCTCGCCCAATCCCCCGTATAGCAGATCGTAGAATGGCAGAACCGAGCCGGAGACCGCTATGAGCACGACCAAGAGAAGCTCGAGCCTGGGACGGCTGCGACGCAATCTGAGGCCGGCTCCTCTAGACATCGTGTTCCTCCGGGTGTATGCCGCATGCCTATCACGCTTGGGTCGTATCGGCCTAACCTGTGGCGCATCAGCGGCGGCCGAGCGATCGCCCAGCCGGTCACTGGTCTGACCGGCGAAGCCCAGAGCGAGCCACTTGAGAAGCCGAGTCAACCCGTGAGCCGGATTCCTGGCCCTAGTAGTACTTTGTTAGATTAATAGAGGTTCCTTTTCCTGCATACCGAACGAG
>CAZDGO010000023.1:4779-14866 GCA_964504825.1 uncultured Gaiellales bacterium | reverse complement strand
TCATATGTGAGGCGTGTGGCTACGAATCCCGGCCGATCCGGTGGGGAGTGAGCGTCGAGGACCCACGACGCAGGGCTATGCCGGCGCATTGCATGAAGTGCAAGACCTACGTCGAGGTCGATCTCACGGGTGCCGATATCCTGGTCGACGAGTTCGACTGTCCGCAGTGCGGCTCGGAGGTGTTCTTCGTCGAGAGGTCCGACTCGCACGGGTGCCCCGTATGCGGCCGTCCAGGGATGAAGTTACGGCAGGGTGCCTCGTACTGGTAGGCTGCGTTCCGGAAGGGACTGGAGGTCCTATGCAGATCATCGTCCAGGAAGGCAGGGCGATTCTAAGCCTGATAGCGCCGATCCAAGCGCATGACGAATCTCTGCGGAGCACGGCCTTGCACGACATAACCGGCGAGGTGAAGGCGTACTATCGGGACTACGAGTTGGTGAGGATCGAGACCCGCGGCGGTGACCTCGAGATCCTCGGCACCGCGATAGCCGGCGTCTACTGGTTGGAGCGGGGCCGCCGTTATCAGCTGCAGGCCAAGGCTGAAGTCTAGGCACTAGAAGCGAGGTGATGCGGCCAATGGGCCATCCATTCGTCTGCAATGCGTTTGTCTTCAATGGTGCGTCTTGGGACGCGGTCCACTCTTGGGCTGCGTCCTTTTCATTTCCTACGCTCAGTGCCCGCCCCGGTGCCCTGAGCATGCAGACCGAAAAGCGATGCATGAGGAGGACCGATGGCTCTGGCTGACCCTGCCTCGATACGGAACCTAGCGGTGGTCGGGCACCGCGGCGCCGGAAAAACATCGCTGATCGAGGCGTTATTGTTCACCACCGGCGCGAAGACCCGGATGGGCACGATCGCCGATGGCACGACCACCATGGATCACGACGATGACGCGATCAAGCGCCAGATGACCATCTCCGCCGGTCTGGCACATGCTGAGTGGAACAAGCAGAAGCTGAACCTTGTCGACACGCCGGGGGAAGCCTCGTTCATCAGCGAGGCGATGGGGAGCCTCGGGGTGGTCGAGAGCATCTTGATGGTAGTCAACGCGGTGAACAAGGTCGAGGTGCAGACAGAACGTCTCTGGAAGAGGGCCACTGAACTTGGTGTCGCGCGGGCGATCGTCGTGAACATGATGGATCGCGAGCGCGCCGACTATGACGAGGTGCTGACGGCGTTGCGCGACCGCCTCGGCGACGGTGTGGTGCCGGTCGTGCTCCCTATCGGCAAGGAGCAGGATTTCAACGGCGTCGTCGATCTTGTCCAGATGAAGGCCTATACCTACAACGACACATCGGGGAAGGGCGCGGAGACCGCCATTCCCGACGACATGAGGGCCGCCGTCGATGCAGCCCGAGAGGCCCTGGTGGAACGGGTGGCGGAGAGTGACGACGGCCTGATAGAGAAGTACCTGGACGGACAGGAGATTACCCCGCACGAGTTCCTCACCGCACTGGAAGCAGGAGTGGAGGCAGGCACCCTGTTCCCCGTGGTGCCCCTCGCTTCGTTGAAGAACGTAGGCACCGACCAGCTCCTGGACATGATCGTCGGGGGGCTGCCCTCGCCGGCGGCGATGGGCGGAAGGAACGTCCCCTTGGCGGACGGATCCGGGGACGTGCAGGTGACCCCCGATCTCGCCGCCCCGGCCGCCATCGCCATCTTCAAGACCATCTATGACCAGTTCTCAGGCCGCATCAACCTGGCCCGTATCTACTCGGGACGCATCGCCGGCGACAGCATGCTCGTCAATTCACGCACGGGTGAGAAGGAGCGCACGGGCAACATCTTGACGGTACAGGGCAAGGAGGCCAAAGCCGTCGAATCCGCCGGCGCCGGGGACATCGTGGCGCTCGCCAAACTCAAGGACACCGCGACGGGGGACACGCTTGCCGACGGCGCTTTGTCGGTACGGTTCCCCGCCTATGAGTTCCCGCCGGCCGCCATCTCGTTCGCGATCACGGCGAAAGCCAAGGGCGACGAGGAGAAAGTCAGCAGCGCCCTGAGAAGGCTCTCCGAAGAAGACCCCGCCATGAAGCTCAAACTCGAAGCTCAAACGCACGAGATGATCATCACAGGCACGAGCCAAATGCACGTAGAGGTTATCCTCGACAAGATGAAACGCCGGTTCGGCGTGGAAGTCGAGTTGCATCCGCCCCGCGTGCCCTACCGCGAGACCATCCGCAAGAGGGCCAGCGCGCAGGGTCGCCACAAGAAGCAGACCGGGGGGCGGGGCCAGTTCGGCGATTGCTGGATCGAGATCGAGCCCCGGCGGCATGGAGAGGGGTTCCTCTTCGAGGACGCCATCGTAGGGGGGTCGATCCCACGGGGCTTCATCCCGGCGGTCCAGAAGGGCATCGTGGAGACCATGGAGCGAGGCGTCATCGCCGGATACCCGGTGGTCGACGTGAAGGTGCGCCTATACGACGGTTCCTATCACGCAGTCGATTCTTCGGAGATGGCCTTCAAGATTGCCGGCAGTCTAGGGTTCGCGAAAGCCGTCGAACAGGCAAACCCAGTGCTGCTCGAGCCGGTCATGAACGTGGAAGTGGTCGCCCCCGAAGCGAACATGGGCGACATCATGGGCGACCTCTCAAGCCGCCGAGGCCGTCCCCAAGGTAGCGAGAGCATGGGCGAGATGCACGCCATCCGCGCCCAGGTGCCCCTGGCGGAGATGTTGAGCTATGCGCCTCAGTTGCGATCGATGACCGGGGGGAGGGGCTCGTATACCATGGAGGTCGATCACTACGACGAGGTGCCCGCTCATCTGGCCGAGAAGATCATCGGGGAAGCCAAGTCACGTAAGAAGGATGAGTAGCCCGGCGCGGGCGCAGATGGCCTGTGGGCAGCGATCTCGCCGTGCCCTCATGACACAACCGATGGGTTTCCGGAAACCGGAAAGAGGAACCCTGCAAGGATTGTTGTATTATTTAGCTTATGCAATCCTCATCCGCATATGGTGGCAGGGGGGAGGAGCCGAAGCCGCGCCGGTTGACCGAACTGCTGCGCGAGGGGTTCGACGGCTTCTCCAAATCCCAAAAGGCCATCGCCAGATACATAATCGACCACCTGGAAGAGACCGGCTACCTTAGCGCCGAAGAACTGGCCCGCCAAGGTACGACGTCCAGCTCCACAGTGGTGCGATTCGCTCAGTCGTTGGGCTTCACCGGCTATCCAGACCTGCAGAGGACCGCGCGTGACGAGTATCGCCTAGGCGCTCCTACGCGTCCGGTGGTGCACGACGACCAACTGCTCTTCGCCGTCGAAGAGGACTTCTTGACCCGAGCCTTGCGCACCGACATGCTGAGCCTCGAGGAGACGCTCGCCAAGAACAGCCTTGGGCGCTTCAATCAGGCTGTGGTCGCGGTCTCCAGTGCGCGCACGATCCTAGCGGTGGGGTTGCACGAGGCGGCGGTCGTGGCCCAACACACGGCCTACGTGTTCGAGGTGTTGGGTATCCCCTGTCACGCGATCACCGATGGTTCCGAGTCCAACGTCGCCCGGCTGATACGTCTCGCGCCTGGTGATGCCCTCATCGCAGTGGGTTTCAGACGGGCCCATCCGTTGACGGTCTCGTTCGCCACGAAGGCGGCCGCCCTCGGCGCGGCGTCGATCGTCATCACCGACAATTCTCTCTCCGAATTGGCCGACAGAGGCACGGTGACCCTGTACGCGGATATTGACTCTACGTTCTTCGCCCACTCTCTGGTCGGCCCGTTGAGCCTGGTGAGCGCTCTCGCCGCGGCCACGTATGCCCGGGACAGGGACCTGTACGATGCGCGCGTCAAAGCGGTGCGAGACCAAGTGGGAGAGTCGGCCTGGCTAAAATGATCGACGAGGGGCCGGTGCCCGTTGGCGCAGGTGGCCGCTCGACGCGGCCCAGCCCGTCGTTGAAGGGCCTGTGGGGGTCGGCTACACTGCTATCTGCACGGATGCTCGGGGGGCGTGCGCTAACCCGGGAGTCAGGACGCCGGGCCAGAGGGGCCGAGCGGGTCATGGTGAGAGCGGAGGTTCATAGCGTATGTCCGGTCATTCTAAATGGGCTGGGATCAAGCATAAGAAAGCGCTGGTAGACGCCAAGCGAGGCAAGGATTGGGCCAAGCTATCGCGCGCCATCACGGTGGCTGCCAAAGAGGGAGGCAGCGGCGACCCCAGGTATAACGCTACGTTGGCCGCCGCCATCCAGAAGGCCAAAGACGCCAACATGCCGAACGACAACACCGAACGCGCCATCAAGAAGGGCACCGGCGCCGGCTCCGATGCGGAGAACTACCTACATCTAACGTATGAGGGCTACGGTCCGAACGGCGTGGCCGTGTACGTCATCGTGCTCACCGACAACAAGAACCGCACGGCGGCCGACGTCCGTCACATCTTCGATCGTTCAGGCGGGAAGCTCGGCACCGACGGATCGGTCGGCTGGATCTTCGAGCGCAAGGGAGTGATGTTCGTCGACGCGGCGGGGCATGACGAAGAGCAGATCATGATGGCGGCCATCGAGGCGGGTGCAGAGGATGTGCTCCCCGATGGCGACGCGTTCGAGATCCGCACCGATCCGGCGGATTTCATGACGGTCCGTGAAGGTCTGGATGCGGCCGGCATCGCCGTGGTCTCGGCTCAGCTGACCATGATCCCGAAGAACACCGTGGCTCTCGGCGAATCGGACGCCAAGAAGACCCTTCGTCTCCTCGACGCCCTCGAAGACCTCGACGACGTGCAAGAGGTCTTCGCCAACTTCGATGTCTCCGACGAGGTCATGCAGGCCCTCGCCGGCTGAATCACGGCCGGCACGCAGACACCAACCGGCGCCAGGGAGCCGGGCGTGCCCGGTGGAAGCCGCATCATCTTGGGGCTCGACCCAGGCACGGCAGCGACGGGGTACGGTGTCGTCGAGCAGCGCGGCGCGCGGCTGGCCGCCGTGGCCTATGGCGTCATCGAGACCCCGGCGGGCATGCAGCTTCACCACCGGCTGGACATTATCTTTCGACAAGTGGCAGCGGTGCTCGATCGGTATGGACCGGAGGCGGCGGCTGTGGAGTCATTGTTCTTCAACGTGAACGTGAAAACGGCCTTCGCCGTGGGGCAGGCGCGTGGAGTTGCTCTGTTAGCGTGCTCGCGGTCCGGGTGTGATCTCTTCGAGTACACGCCTCAGCAGGTGAAGCTTGCCGTAGTGGGCTACGGCAAGGCGGAGAAGGCACAGGTTCAGGAGATGGTTCGCGTGCTACTACATCTTGACCGCACGCCGTCTCCGGACCACGCCTCGGATGCCCTGGGGGTGGCTATCTGCCATGCTCACGGAGCCAGCATGCGGGATGGCGTGAACCGGGCGCTGGCAGCGGCCACACGTCGGCCGGCCGGCGGTGCTCAAGGCAGCCGGTCGTGATCGAACGGCTGCGAGGCACGGTCGCGGCGCGTGAGGCCGACGGGGTGGTCATCGAGGTAGGGGGGATCGGCTTCCGCATGGAGGCGTCGGCGACCACGCTGCGAGATCTTCCGAAGGAAGGGGAGACGGTCTCGGTGTTCACCCACCTGCACGTGCGCGAAGACGCCCTTCAGCTCTACGCGTTCTCGAGCGAGGACGAGCGGGATCTCTTCCTCATGTTCATCGGTGTGAGTAAGATCGGCCCCAAACTGGCGCTGGCGGCCCTGTCCGCCTGCAGGCCGCCCGAGGTGCGCCGGGCTCTGGCCACCGGCGACGTAGCGCTGCTGCAGGCCGTGCCCGGCATCGGGAAGAAGACCGCGGAGCGACTGATCCTCGAACTGCGAGACAAGGCAGGAGAGTTTCCCGGGCTGGGAGGGTCGTACTCGCGGGGCGGTCCGTCGGACGGAGATGGTACCCTCAGCCTGGCTCGAGCGGCCCTCTTGGAGCTGGGTCTTACCGCCGTCGAGGCCGAGGCGCGGCTGCGAGAGGCCGACCCCGACCAGCCGCTCGACGCGTTGGTCCGCGCCGCTCTACGACCGCAGCAGAGGTGAGGCACGGTGGGTGACGATTCCGGCTTCGCGCCGCTCTATGAGGATCTGCCGACATCCCGACTTGCCGCCCCCGAAGAGTTCGTCGACGACCAAGAGATAGAAGGATCTCTGCGGCCACGCAGTCTCGATGGTTTCACGGGCCAGGTCGTGTTGCGGGAGCAGCTCTCCATTTTCATCCAAGCGGCCCGCCGAAGGGGGGAGCCGCTCGATCACGTGTTGCTGGCCGGTCCACCTGGGCTGGGGAAGACCACGCTGGCCAACATCATCGCCCACGAGATGGGCGTCCATATCGTCACCACGTCGGGACCGGCCCTCGAACGCAAGGCCGACATGGCCGCCATCCTGACCAACCTGGAAGTCGGCGATGTGCTTTTCATCGACGAGATCCATCGCCTCAACCGGGCGATCGAGGAGATCCTCTATCCGGCCATGGAAGACTTCGAGATCGACATCATCATCGGTCAGGGACCCAGCGCCCGCACCATCCGGCTGGATCTGCCGCGTTTCACCTTGATCGGAGCCACAACGCGCTCGGGCCTCATCACCACCCCGCTGCGCGACCGCTTCGGTTTCTCCCACAGACTCGACTACTACACCGTCGAGGAGCTGTCCAGCATCATCAGCCGTTCGGCGGACATCTTGTGCGTGGAGATCGATTCCGAGGGCGCTCAAGAGTTGGCAGTGCGTTCTCGCGGCACGCCGCGGATCGCCAACCGTCTCCTCAAGCGGGTGCGCGATTTCGCGCAGGTGCGCCATGAAGGGCGGATAACGCCCGCAGTGGCCTACGAGGCTCTCCGACTGTTCCAAGTAGACGACGAAGGTCTCGACAGGGTCGATCGCGAGATCCTGACCCTTATCCTGGAGAAGTTCGATGGGGGTCCGGTCGGTCTGTCCACGTTGGCCGTGGCCATAGGGGAGGAGCCCGACACCATCGAGGACGTCTACGAACCCTATCTGCTGCAACGGGGCTTCCTGAAGCGGACCCCCCGCGGCCGCGTGTTGACCCGCCTGGGCTACCTGCATTGTGGGGCACAGCCGCCGGGGGAGTCAGGCACTCTCTTCTCATGAGGGTCAGCCCATGTCTGTCAACCGTTCTCATCGTGTAGCGTGAGCCTGCTTCTTCACATCTGCTGCGGCCCCTGCGCCACGGCGACGGTGACCCATTGGCGCGACCACGGCGACGATGTGGTCGGGTTCTTCCATAATCCCAACATCCACCCGTTGCTGGAGTTTCGCCGGCGACTGAGCGGGAGCCGGGATCTGGCGGCCCAGCTCGGCTTCGAGCTGACTGAAGACCTGGAGTACGATCCCGCCGGATGGTTCGCTCTCGTGGGAAGCAAGGGGGCCAACCGGTGCGGGGCCTGCATCGCGCAGCGTCTCGATCGGGCGGCCCGAGAGGCCTCCGCCCGCGGTTGCGGGGCATTCTCTACGTCGCTCAGCATCAGCCCCTGGCAGGACCACGATGCGATCGTAGCGGGTGGCACGGCGGCAGCGGAGCGTCATGGGGTGGAGTTCCTCTATCGCGACCTGCGGTCGCTCTACCGCGTATCCCGTCGCCTGAGCCGCGAGGCGGGGCTCTACCGGCAGACGTACTGCGGCTGCATCCTGTCGGAGTGGGAGCGATATCGAGAGCGACCTGGCCCGTCGAAAGGTCCCGCGGCCGGCGGCGACGACACGTGCACCTAGACGAACTCGATCTCGAGATCCCCGCGGAGCTGGTCGCTCAGACACCCATGCAACCCCGCGACGCCTGCCGTCTCATGGTGGTCGACCCGGTGGCGGGGACTATCGTCCACAACTGTTTCCGTGACCTGCCACAGTATCTTCGGTCGGGTGACGTGCTGGTGATCAACGATTCCCGGGTCATCGCGGCACGCCTGTGGGTGCACAAGGCTACCGGCGGCCGAGTCGAGCTGCTCTTCCTCCACCCGTGCGCCGGCGCCGACGGACTCTGGGAGGTGCTCGCGCGGCCTTCCGGCCGGCTGCGCCCCGGACAGGCACTGCGAACCCCTCGGGGTCGCGAGGTGCGGTTGGCGACACGTCTCGGCGAAGGCCGCTGGTACCTGGGCTTGGAGGGCGAGCCCGGTTTCCGCGCCGTCCTCGAGGAAGAGGGCGCCCTGCCGCTGCCGCCCTATATCAAGACTCCCCTGACACGACCCGACGACTATCAGACGGTGTACGCCCAGTCGGAGGGTTCGGCCGCGGCGCCCACGGCGGGCCTGCATTTCACTCCGGAGCTGCTCACCTCCCTCCGTGCGGGCGGCGTAGGCATGGTGCCGGTCACCCTTCACGTGGGCATAGACACGTTCCGGCCTGTGACCGAGGAGTGCGTCGAGGAGCACCACATCCATCAGGAGGCCTACGACGTGCCGCCCGATTCGCTCGCCCGTCTTGATGCCGCCCGGGCCGAAGGACGGCGGCTCGTGGCCGTAGGGACGACGGCTGTGCGCGTGCTCGAGACGCTGTACCGCGACGCGGAGCCTGGCGCGCCGAGCGCCGCCTCCCCGACGGGTTGGACCGGCCTCTTCATCACGCCGGGTCACCGTTTCCGGGCGGTCGATGCCATGGTGACGAACTTCCACCTGCCACGCACATCGTTGCTCGCTCTCGTCATGGCCTTCGCGGGACTCGACGTCATCAGGAACGCCTATGCGGAGGCGGTGCGCGAGCGCTACCGTGTCTACAGCTTCGGCGACGCCATTTTGATCACCCGCCCGCAGGGACGCCGCCCAGAACGCGCGTATGCCTGAGGTCCGTTCCAGCGTGTCTCCGGGCCTGCCCGACTTTCCCTTCACCGTCGAGGCCGGCGATGGATCCGCTAGAGCGGGAGTGTTGGAGACGCCTCGCGGCACCGTGTTCACTCCCTGTTTCATGCCGGTGGGGACCAAAGGCACCGTCAAGGGCATATCTCCCGACAGACTCCGCTCGGTGGGGGCGCGGATCGTGTTGGCGAATACGTACCACCTGGCCATGCGTCCGGGAACCGACACCGTGCGGGCGCTGGGAGGCTTACACCGCTTCATGGGATGGAGCGGCCCGCTTCTCACCGACAGCGGCGGGTTCCAGGTGTTCAGTCTCAAGACCACCGCGGACATCCGCGACGAGGGGGTAGCGTTCCGGTCGATCTATGATGGGTCGGCGCACCTGTTCACACCTGAGCGCGCGATGGCCGAGCAGCGTGCCCTCGGTGCCGATCTGGTGATGTGCTTCGACGAGTGTCCGCCCGCTGGAGCACCTGCCGCGGCGCTTCTTGAGGCCGTGGAGCGTACCCAGGAGTGGGCGCGGCGCTGCGTCGCGGTCCACGCGGAAGCCGGTGGTCGTGGCTCCGATGGGCCCCAGATGCTACTGGGCATCGTGCAGGGCGGGGTCGACCTGGCACTGCGCCGGCGGAGCGTGGAGGGACTGCTCTCGTTGGGATTCCCCGGCTATGCCATCGGTGGTCTCTCAGTGGGTGAAGATCGCCAGGAGACCTATGCGGTGACCGCGTACACCGCCGATCTGCTGCCTGCCGACCGGGTCCGGTACTTCATGGGCATCGGAGATCCCACGGGCCTCCTCGAAGCTATCGAGCGGGGGATCGACCTCTTCGATTGCGTCCTACCCACCCGCACGGCCCGTATGGGTACCGCCTTCACCAAAGAGGGCCGTCTGAACCTCAAGAACGCCCGCCACGCCCGCTCCACGGAACCCCTGGACGCGGACTGTGATTGCACGGCGTGCACCGAATTCACCCGGGGCGCCCTGCGCCACTACGTACAGCAGAAGGAGATCCTGGGGCTGCAGCTCCTGACGGAGCACAACCTGCGCTTCTTGTTCCGTTTGGTGGAAGGCGCGCGCGCGGCTATCGTCGCCGGAAGGTTCGCGGCCTTCAAGGGGGCTTGGAGTGCTCCGTGGTAACATACCGCATCGGGCTATCTAGGCGGGCGGACCGTGCGCGGGGCGCTCGGACAAGGAGGGTGGGTTGAGCAACAATTTTCTTCTCATCGTGCTGTACGCGGTGGGCTTCATCGCCATCTTCTACTTCATGGCCATCCGGCCCCAGCAGCGGCAACGGCGTGCCCATGAAGAGCTGGTCTCGGCGATCAAGCCGGGTGACGAAGTCATCACCGCGGGAGGC